>NZ_NFHA01000011.1:0-92088 GCF_002159225.1 Flavonifractor sp. An91
GTGTAGATCTCCAGGGGGTCGCCCTCCCGGATCCGCATGGTGCGGCGGATCTCCTTGGGGATCACGATGCGCCCCAGATCGTCGATCCGGCGCACGATACCAGTCGCTTTCATGTCGATTCTCCTCCTGCGGTTGTGGTTACGCCTCTTAGTATCCGCAGGTTTCTTTTGCCTATGCAGGCCGGAGGATGGTTTCATTTGGAATCCATAGAAAAAACCGTCAGACAGGTTTTCCTGTCTGACGGTTTGATGAGACTGAAAGAGGATCAATCCTGAGATTCTGGCTGCTTTTCCGCCTCGGCCACGGCGCCCTCGATGGTGCGGCCCTCGGCCTGCTTGGCGTGACGGTCCACATCGCCCTGGTTCTTGGGGGAGCGGATGAGCTGCGCGGGGCCCTGGACACAGCCGCCCTCGCAGGCCATGCCCTCGATGAAGTTGAAATCGCCGATGCCCTTGGCGGCCTTCAGGAAGGCCAGCCTGCAGGCCTCAAAGCCGCTGCAGGGCAGGGGCTTGGCCTGGAAGGAGCTGTTCCGCTCCTTCAGGGCCTGGGCCACGGCGGCGGCCACGCCGCCGCTGTGGGCAAAGGAGCGGCCAAATCCGCTGGCCTGATCCAGTTCGGTATACTCCAGCTTGGACACGTCGATGTTTTGGGATTCAAACATGGCGTACAGCTCTTCAAAGGTGAGGGCGATGTCCACCGCACCCATGGTCTTGCCCAGTTTGATCTCCATCTTCTTGGCCACGCAGGGTCCGATGAAGATGACCTTGGAGGAGGGGTCCTTCCGCTTGATGTACCGGGCGGCCATAATCATGGGAGAGGGGGTCTCGGAGATCAGATGGGCCTGGTCGGGGAAGTTCTTCTCCACGTAGTCCACAAAGGCGGGGCAGCAGGAGGAGGCCAGCATCCCCTTCTCCTCCAGTTCACCGGCCTCGGTCTTGGCGGTCATATCGGCGCCCAGGGCCACCTCCACCACGTCGTGGAAGCCCAGCATCTTCAGGCCGGTGACCACCTGGCCCAGGTCGGCGGGGGCAAACTGGCCGGCGATGGAGGGCGCCACGGCGGCATAGACATGGAAGCCCCACTTTTCCGCGCCCTGAAGGGTCTGGATGGCATCCACGATAAAGGACTTGTCCATGATGGCGCCGAAGGGGCACTGGTAGATGCAGGCGCCGCAGGAGGTACACTTGGCGGGATCAATGAAGGCCTTCTTGTCCTCTCCCATGGAGATGGCTCCCGCCTTGCAGCCCCGCTCACAGGGACGGGTCTTCTTTTCGATGGCGCCGTAGGGGCAGGCGGTGATACACTTGCCGCAGGTAATGCACTTCTTGTGATCGATCTGGGCCTTGTGGTCCACCACAGTGATGGCGTCCTTGGGGCAGGTGTGGACGCATCGGGTGGCGATACAGCCCCGGCAGGAGGGGCCCACGGTGATCTCGGTGACGGGGCACTCGTCACAGGCGATGTCCAGCACCTCCACCAGGTTGGGGTTGGTCTTGTCGCCGCCCATGGCCAGCTTCACCCGCTGAGAGATGATGGCTCGCTCCTTATAAATACAACAGCGCATCTTGGCCTCGGGACCGGGGATGATCTCCTCGGGAATATCCAGAATACCGGTCTGGAGATCGTCGTTCCAGGCCAGCCGGGCCACGGAACGCAGCACCTCATGCTTAAGTTCCTGTACGCTGGTTTCAAATACGCGCATTGGTCAACACTCCTTCCAATCATCATTCCTCTTCCAATTTCACTAACAGCATGATAACCGCAGGGTAAGTAACCTGTCAATTAGAATGTTCCCTTGTCTTACACATATTTTTGCCCCTGTTTCTGAAAACCAAAAAGTTTATATGCCTGAACGGGGAAAACTGTGGTATACTGCAAACAAATGTCATGGTAGGGAGGTGACGTTGTGGGCAAATCAGACCTGTCAGTATTGCCCCGGATGGACGCATTGCTGGCCAGTCCGGCCCTGGTGGACAGCGGCCTGCCCCGCTCCGCCCAGAAGGCGGGGGCCAACCGGGTGCTGGACCAGCTGCGCCAGGCCATCCGGGCGGGGGAAACCCAGGTGCCCGAACTGCACATCCTGGCCCAGCGGGCCCGGCAGGCGGCAGAAGAACTGGCCCGGCCCGGCCTGCGCCGGGTGGTCAACGCCACCGGCGTTGCCCTCCACACCAATCTGGGCCGGGCCCCGCTCAGCCGAAGGGCGGCGGAGGCGGTGGCCCAGGCGGCGGAGGGCTACTCCAACCTAGAGTACGACCTGACCGCAGGCAAGCGGGGCAGCCGCACCGGCCGGGTAGAGGAGCTGCTAAAGGAGCTCACCGGGGCGGAGGAGGCCTTTGCGGTGAACAATAACGCCGCGGCGGTGCTGCTCGTGCTGTCCGCCCTGACCCCCGGCATGGGAGTGGCCATCTCCCGGGGAGAGCTGGTGGAGATCGGCGGCTCCTTCCGGGTGCCCGACGTGATGGCCCGCAGCGGCGCCAAGCTGGTGGAGGTGGGTGCCACCAACAAGACCCGTCTGTCCGACTACCAGCGGGTGTTGGAGAGCGGGGAGGCCCAGGCCCTGCTGAAGGTCCACCCCAGCAACTTCAAGGTGGTGGGCTTCACCCAGAGCGTGGAGGTGGAGGAGCTGGCCGCCCTGGCGGCCCGCTACCAGGTCCCCCTGCTGTGCGATTTGGGCAGCGGAGCGTTGGGCCCCGGCCCCTGGCCTCAGGACTACCCTACGGTGGAGAAGTGGGCGGCGGCTGCCGACGTGGTGTGCTTCTCCGGGGACAAGCTGTTGGGCGGACCCCAGGCGGGTATCCTGGTGGGCAAGGAGGAGGCCGTCAGACGGCTGAAAACCGACCCGCTGGCCCGTGCCCTGCGGCTGGACAAGCTGTCCCTGGCGGCTCTGGAGGCCACTCTATTGGACTGGCGGGACGGGGTGTCCGTCCCTACCCGGGCCATGCTGGAGACCCGGCCCCGGGACTTGCGGCAAAAGGCTGAGAGATTGGCCGCTCTGCTTACGCCCTTCTGCCCCTGTGAGGCGGTGGAGACCGCCGGGGAGGCGGGGGGCGGCACCCTGCCTGGGGAGAAACTGCCCTCCTGGGCGGCAGCGCTGGACCCGGCGGAGGAACTGGAGGTCTTCCTCCGGGGGTGGTCCACCCCCATTCTGGGCCGGATCCATAAAGGGAAACTGCTGCTGGACGTGCGTACCCTGCTGCCGGGGGAGGAGGACATCATCCGGGATGCCCTGGGGGCGTGGAAAGGAGAACGGCCATGATCCTGGGCACCGCGGGCCATGTGGACCACGGCAAGACCGCCCTGGTGAAGGCCCTCACCGGGGTGGATACTGACCGGCTGGCGGAGGAGCGCCGCCGGGGCCTCACCATCGAGCTGGGCTTTGCCCCCCTGATCCTGCCGGGTGGGCGGATGGTGAGTATTGTGGATGTGCCCGGCCATGAGAAATTTGTGCCCACCATGCTCTCCGGCTGTGCCGGTATGGACCTGGTGGTGCTGGCGATAGCCGCCGACCAGGGGCCCATGCCCCAGACCCGGGAGCATTTGGCCATCCTGTCCCTGCTGGGCCTGAAAGGGGGCGTGATCGCCCTCACCCGGGCCGATCTGGGCATCAAACCGGGGGTGGAGGAGCAGGTGCGCGCCCTGGTGAAGGGCACCTTTCTGGAGGACGCCCTCATCATCCCCACCTCGGTGGTGACAGGGGAGGGGCTGGATGAACTGAAGAGAGCCCTGGCTGAGCTGGTCCAAAAGACGCCGGAGCGGTCGAACCGAGGAGACTATCGCCTCCATGTGGACCGGGTGTTTTCGGTGGCGGGCAGCGGCACGGTGGTCACCGGCACCCTCACCGGCGGTTCCCTTCGCCGGGGGGACAGGGTGCGCCTGTGGCCGGGGGATAAAATTGCCCGGGTGCGGGGTCTCCAGAGCCACGGTACCGACCAGGAGGAGCTGGCCCCCGGCAGCCGGGCGGCGGTGAATCTGGCGGGGGTGGACCGTGGGGAGGTGTCCCGTGGGGACACCCTGGCCCCGGCGGAGGGGCTTACTCTCACCCAGCGGCTGGATATGGCCCTGAAGGTGCTGCCTCAGGCCCCCTATGCCGTCAAAAACAATTCCACCCTCCATCTCCACCACGGCGGGCGGGCGCTGATGTGCCGGTGTATCCTGCTGGGCCGGGACAGGCTGGAGCCGGGAGAGGAGGGCTTTGCCCAGCTGCGGCTGGACCAGCCTCTGGCGGCGCTGCGGGGGGATCGGTTTGTAGTTCGCTTCTTCTCTCCGGTAGTCACCGTAGGGGGTGGGGTAATTCTGGACCTGGAGCCCCCCGCCAAAGGGCGGATGGACCCGGCCCGGCTGACCCGGCTGGCCGCCCTGGCGGCGGGGAAGGAGCCGCCCCGCCCTACAGCCCCGGCCAAAGAAGCGCCGCCGCCCCCAGCGCCGGAAACCGGCCCGGAGCTGGAGGAGAAACTATGTGAGATCTACCGGGCTGCTGGACTGGAGCCCCCCGCCAACGAGGAGATAGAGCGGGCTTTCCCTGGTGGGGCCGCAGCCTGCCGCCGGGCAGGCAGAGCCCTGGCCGACCGGGGGGTGCTGACCCCACTGTCCCCCAAGGTGCGGGCCTGGGGGGAGAGCTGCCTGGAGGCTCAGAGCAGAATGAAGGCCCAGTTTGGCACAGAAATGTTCACTCTGGCCCAGGCCAGGGACCAGTTGGGAGTTTCCCGCAAGTACGCCCTGCTGCTGCTGGAATACTGGGACCGGGTACGGATCACCCAAAAAATCGGGGAGGGGCGGAGATTTCTGTGACTCCCCGCCATATGGGGGCGGAAGGGTATCTGGTGAGCCCCGCGGTCTTCAAAACCGTTGGGGACGGCGTTCCCGTCCTGGTGTGTTCGATTCGCACCCGCCCTCGCCATTTTTAAAATAAAGGAGGAAGCCCCATGGAATTTCAGAGTAAGCCCGGCCGGCTGTGGGCCGAGAATGAGGAGGGAAAGCTGATTGCCGAGATCACCTTCCCGGAGGACCGGCCCGGCGTGGCCAACATTGACCACACCTTTGTGGATGGCTCCCTTCGGGGCCAGGGGGTGGCGGGCCAGTTGGTGCAGGGGGCCGTGGACCAGATCCGTGGCCGGGATATGAAGGCGGTGGCTACCTGCTCCTATGCCGTCAAGTGGTTTGAGAGCCACCCGGACCAGCGGGACCTGCTGGCGGAATAACGAAGCAAGAAAGCGCTGGGCGCGGCCAAACGGCCGCGCCCAGCGCTTTTTATGAGGGAAAATAGGGAGAAACAGGGAGAGATCAGATCTCCATGTCCAGCAGGTAGGAGGACAGGCCCTTGCCGTGCATATCCACGGACAGGGAGCGGGTGACGCCGCCGCCCAGAGCGGCGTACATCACGAAGTTGAGGGCGTGGATGTTGGGCAGCTCATAGCGAACCACCTCGCCCTTGACCATGCCCTTGAAGTGCTCCTTCACCTTCTCGGGGGTGACCTTCTCCTTGAGCAGGTCGTAGTCCTTGGGGTCGTAGGCGATGAGGGAGATGTTGGAGATGTTGCCCTTGTCGCCGGTACGGGAGTGTGCAATATCCCAGAGTTTCATAGCAAATGCTTCCTTTCTGTCCCAGTATCAGACGGTGAAGATCTCGGCCTCGGGCTTGACGTCGTAGCGGCTCACCAGAATGGAGGCCACGGACACGATGTCCCGGGTGCGCTTGACGGCGCCGCAGCCGCCGGCGGGGCCGTTGGTGTACAGGGCCTCCACCTCGTTGCCGATGAGATCGGCTTCGGCCTTGGTCTTGGCCCGTCCGGCCACCCGCACCCGCACCTCGCTGGGCTCCTGGTTGTACTGGTAGTCGGGGTTCCAGTACAGGCTGTTGCAGCCGATGAGGTCGAACTTCAGCTCCTCAAACACGTTGGGGGCCACCAGCTCCAGCCGCTCCTTCAGGATCTCCAGGGCCAGCTTGCCCCGGGCCACGCAGCCGGGACCGCCATAGCTGATCTCGCCGTCGCCGATGAAGCAGTCCTTGTAGCCGATGGAGCACTTGAAGGTCTCGGTCTTGGGCTTGCCGGTGATGCCGGTGACCGCCACCTTGTCCTTCTCCACCTGGGTGAAGGTGATGTTCTTGCAGTTTGCCACCACGTCGGGGGTCAGATAGTTTTCGGGATCGTGGATCTCATAGCAGATCTGCTCGGAGCAGGTCTCCACGGTGACCATACCGCCGGCCTCAGGCACCTTGGTGACGAAGAAGGAGCCGTCCTCGGACACCTCAATGATGGGGAAGCCCAGGTGGCCCAGGCCGGGAACGTCCTTCTTGCCGGGCTCGGCGAAGTAGCCGCCGGTGACCTGGCCGCCGCACTCCAGCAGGTGGCCCATAATGGTGCCCTTGCCCAGCTTGTCCCAGTCCTCCAGGGACCAGCCGAACTCATGGATCATGGGGGCCATGAAGATGGCGGGGTCGGCCACCCGGCCGGTGATCACCACATCGGCCCCCCTGTCCAGGGCCTTCAGGATGCCCTCCACACCCATGTAGGCGTTGGCGGAGACGATCTCGCCGGGGAGCTCCTTCAGGGGCTTGTGGTTTTCCCACACCTCGGTATCCATGTACTTGTCGATGACGGGCAGCAGGTCGTCGCCGGTGACGCAGGCGATCTTCATGCCGGTGAGGCCGTGCTTGCGGGCGATCTCCACGCACTTCTGAGCGGCGGCCTGGGGGTTGGCCGCGCCCATATTGGTGATGAGCTTGACCTTGTGCTTCCAGCACAGGGGGAGGGCCTTCTCCATGCGGTGCTCCAGCAGGCCGTTGTAGCCCTTGGTGGGGTCCTTCAGCTTGGCCTGCTGGCCGATGGCGATGGTGCGCTCGGCCAGACATTCATAGCTGATATAGTCCAGATTGCCCTTCTCGATCAGCTCCAGAGAGGGCTCCAGCCGGTCGCCGGCATAGCCGGCGCCGCTGCCAATGCGGATGGTTTTCATAGAATGACTTCCTTTCTACGCAAACAGATGAATGGATGAGGAAAGATTACAGGGCGATGGCGCCGGTGATGAAGGCCACAGCCACCATCACCAGGGAGACCAGCCAGGCCAGGGGAATGGTCTTCTTCTGATGCTCGCCCAGATCTACGCCGGACAGACCCACCAGCAGGAAGGTGGAGGCGGTGAGGGGAGAGATGGGGAAGCCCACGGTCATCTGGCCCAGAATGGCAGCGCGGCCCACATCGGCGCCCACAATGCCGAAGCCCTGAGCGGTGGTGGCCAGTACGGGCAGCACGCCATAGTAGAAGGAGTCGGGGTCAAAGAGCAGGGAAGCGGGCATGGCGATGATGCCGATGATGAGGGGGAAGAACTGACCCATGGAGTCGGGGATGATGGCCACCAGGGCGGTAGACATCTCGGAGATCATGCCGGTGCCCTGCATGATGCCGGTAAAGCAGCCGGCGGCAAAGAGCACGGAGCACATCATGAGGGCTTCCTTGGCGTGGGCGTCCACACGGGCCTTGGAGTCCTTCACGCGGGGGTAGTTGATGACGGTGGCCAGCACGTAGAACACCATGAACACCACAGCGGGAGCAAAGCCGGAGAACAGCAGGGAGATGATGGCAGCGATGATGAGGACGATGTTCACCCAGAACAGGTGGGGCCGCAGCAGGGCCTTCTGCTCGTCGGTGAGCTCCTGCTCGGTATGACCCACAGCCTGGAGAGCCACGGCGCCGATGCGCTTCTTTTCGCGGCTGCCCAGGAAGGCGGCGATGAGCAGCACACACACCATACCGGCCAGCACGGCGGGGAGAACAGGCATGAAGAACTCAGTGACGGTAGCCTCGGTGCCCTCCATGGTGGCCAGGGCGGTGTGAGCCCGGATGGTGGGGCCGCCCCAGGGCAGGATGTTCATGGTGCCGGCGGACAGGGCCACGATGGTGGCCAGGGTGGTGCGGCGCATACCCAGCGCGTCATACAGGGGGAGCAGGGCGGGCACGCAGATCAGGAAGGTGACGGCGCCGGAGCCGTCCAGGTGCACGATGGCGGCCAGCACAGCGGTGCCGATGCCGATCTTGATGGGATCGGTGCCCACCAGGTTCAGGATGCCCTTGATGATGGGACGGAAGGTGCCGGCATCGGTGAGAATGCCGAAGAACAGGATGGAGAAGATGAACATAACGCCGGTGGCGGCCACCGAGCCGATGCCCTTGGAGCCGGTGATCATACCGCCCAGGGACTTGAAGTTGGCCACAAAGTCAACGACGCCCTGTGTGCCCTCCGGGGCGCCCTCGGGAACCACGGCCATAAAGAAACAGGCGATGATGCCGGTGACCACAGGAACCACAATCAGGGCCACCAGGGGGGATGCCTTCTTGGTCATGATGAGCACCAGCATGATCACAACCGTCAGGAATCCCAGGATTGCTAAAGGTGACATGAACGATACCTCCTCTTGATTTCGACGGCCCTCTCTCCGACCGCCGTTGCCTCTGGATAAAGCAAGACATGTGCCAAATGCGGAATAAAGGCGAAAAAAGGGGGAAGCCCTTGCGGCACAGTGCCTTTCTTGCTTTGCTGCGCCAGAGGAAGGGAGATGGGAATTCTAATATTCTGGAAATCAGGAGGGGATGGCGGAGAGAGAAGGGACGCTCAGAGGAGACCGCTCAACGCATTCTAATATTCTGGAACAACATTCCAGTATTTTAGAATTCTACTTGCCGAGCTTATTGTAGAGGCTGGCCAGGGAGATGCCCAGCTGGGCGGCAGTGCGCTTTTTTCCCTCCAGAGAGGTGCCGTTTTTCTCCAGCAGGTTGAGAATGACCCGCTTTTCAAAGGCGCGGGTCCGCTGGGCCAGGGTGAGACCCACGTCCTCCTGCTGGTGGACCAGGTCGCTGGGAAGGGCCTCCTGATTGATCACCCCGGAGGGGGTGAGGTAGGCGGAGAACTCCAGCACATTGCGCAGCTCCCGCACGTTGCCCGGCCAGCTGTGGGCCTGGAGGCAGGCTACCGCGTCCTCGGTAAGCCGGAAGGGGCGGCGCAGCTTGTGGGAGAAATCCTCCAGAATGGCCTGGGCCAGGGCGGGGATGTCCCCCGGCCGCTCCCGCAGAGGGGGAATATGGAGGGGGAAGGTGCTCAGCCGGTAGTACAGGTCCTTGCGGAACTTGCCGGCGGCCACATAGGCGGGCAGGTCGGCGTTGCAGGCGGCGATGACCCGCACGTCCACCGCCACCTCTTTCAGGCCGCCCACGGGGCGGATGGTGTGCTCCTGAAGGACCCGCAGCAGCTTGGCCTGGAGCCCCACGTCCATCTCGGAGATCTCGTCCAGAAAGAGGGTGCCGCCGGAGGCCGCCTCGAAGAGGCCCATCTTGCCCCCCCGCTTGGCCCCGGTAAAGGCCCCCTCGGTGTAGCCGAAGAGTTCCGACTCCAGCATATTGGCGTTGAAGTTGGAGCAGTTGATGGCTACAAAGACCCCGTCCCGGCGGGAGCTGGCGTTGTGGATGGCCTGGGCGTACAGCTCCTTGCCGGTGCCGCTCTCGCTCTCCAGCAGCACGGTGGCGTCGGTGACGGCAATGCGCTGGGCCAGATCCTTCACCCGGGCTACCGCCGGGGTCACCGCCACGATGTCGTCAAAGGTGTACCGGGCGCCGTTGGCCTTGCTGATGCTGTGGAGCACCTGGCGGCTGCGGGCCTCCACCGCCTCCAGCTCCTCTCTGGTCTGGTAGGCGTCCTCCAGAAAGGTGACTACGCTGAGCCCCCCCACCAGGGTGTCCCCCTCATAGATGGGGTAGAGGTTGACGAAGTAGAAGTCCTTGATCTCCTGACGGGTGATGTGGAGGATGGGCTTGCCCGCCTCCAGCACATCGGGCAGCCGGGCGCCCGGGCGCAGATCCCGCAGACGGCGGCCTTCAATGGGACCTACGTCCCCGCCCGCGTCTTTTTTCAGAAATTCCTGGTAAGCCTTGTTGCCGAAGACGATGCAGCCCTTGGTATCGATGATGGTGATGCCCTCCCGCATGGCGTCGAAGGCGGCTCGGGCGGCGGCGTTGAGTTCCATAGCTGTACCTCCCAGGTTTTGTTACTGTAAATTATACCCGGTTTGTCAATCGGGGGGAAGAAAAAGAGGGGACGCTCCAAGTTGGAGCGCCCCCCGGAAGGGAAAGGACGTAATCAGGAGAGATCGGCGGCGGAGAAATTCATCAGGATCTGCGCCACCTCGGCACGGGTAGCGGAACCCTGGGGATTGAGGGCGTTGCCGCCCACGCCGTTGATGATGCCCTTCATGGTGCACCAGCACATCGCTTCGTAGGCCCAGTCGGACACCTGATCGGCATCGGTATAGTCCAGAGGGAAGGCCCAGGCGCCCTGGGACCCGCCGCCGGTGTACTGCACATAGCGGTACAGGATGGTGGCAAGCTGCTCACGGGTCATGGTGTCGTCGGGAGCAAAGGCACTGTCGCTGTAGCCGGTGACAATGCCGTTTTCGCTGGCCCAGGCCACGGCGTCGGTGTACCAGCTGTCGGCGGTCACATCGGAGAAGGACGGGGCGGCCTCAGGCTCCGGGGAACCGGCCAGCCGCCACAGGATGGTGACCACCATGGCCCGGTTGGAGGTCATGAGGGGGGAGAAGGCGGTCCCGGCGGTGCCGTCCATCAGGCCGTTGTCATAGACGTACGCCACCGCGTCGTAGAACCAGTCGTCGGCCTTCACGTCGGTGAAGGGCAGGCCGGTCTCCACGGGGGTGTCGTCCTGGGTGAAGGAGGCCTCCACGGTGACGGCGGAGGAAGGCATGGCGAAGGTGTACTTGCCGTTGCCCTTGTCGGTGAGCTTGATCTCGTTGCCGTTCTTGCCGATAACGGTGAGGGTATCCAGCTTGTAGCCCTCGTCAGGCTTCACGGTCAGGGTAACGGTAAAGCCCTTGGAAGCGCGGGTACGGCTGGAAGTCACAGTGCCGTTGTCAGCCTTGTCCACGGTGATGGCGTAGGAGGTGGAGACAACGATGCTTCCGGCATCTTCCAGCGCCAGCTTGGCGGCGTACAGGTCCTTGGCGGCCTGATCGATGACCGCCTGAGCGGCCAGGGCGGTTTCCTCGGTGTCAAAGCTCTGGCTGCCCGCGTTGGCCACGGTCTGGGCGGCGGTCAGGGCGTTCTGCAGGATGGCCCAGCTATAGGAGGTGTAGTCCTCCTCCTTAAGTCCGGACAGGTCGGCAATCAGAGCCTCCAGACCGGTGACGGAGGTGGCGTAGGTGTAACCCGCCTCGGTGATGACCTGGCGGTAGAACTGGAAGGGGACAGCCTCGGTGCTGACATAGTGCTGTGTGGTGCTGTTTTCATGAGCCAGGTAGAGGGCCTGATCGTTTACCACACGGCTGACGGTGTAGGAACCAGCGGAACCGTCTACTGGGGTGATGGTCATGGGCTGTTTTTCGGCGGTGACAGGAACTCTGCTGCCCGGGCTGGTGGCAGCGTTCAGGTTGAGGTAGTTGCTGTCGTCGCAGCTCTGGATGGTATAACCAGTTTCAGCATTGCCGGTGACCGTCCAGGTCTGGACCTGTACAGTGTATTTCGGTACGTCCAGCTTCAGCAGGCCGTTGGAGGCGGAACCGGTCACATGATCGCTGTTGGCGTTGCCGCTGGCGTGGTACAGGATTCGGCTGCTGCCGGTGTGGAAGATGGCGTACACCGCGCCGGAGTCAATGCCGTCGGTGTCCAGCTCATAGGTGGTGGCAGTCTCGTGATAGATCTCCTCCACCTGGTCGGTATACCGGTCGGGCAGGACCACCTCGTCCTCCCCCTGAACCGCCACGTCGGCGGAGGCGGTGCTGGTGTAGCCGGCGGAGGTGACCGAGACAGTGATGGTGGCGGTACCGGAAGCCACGGCGGTGACTACGCCGCCGTCCACAGTAACCACGTCGGGGTTGCTGGAGGTCCAGCTCACCTCCCCGTCAGCGGGGGTATAGGTGGCGGTAAGGGTGGCGGTTTCGCCCACCTTCAGATCCACCACGGTCTGCTCCAGGGAGATGGAGGGCAGATCGTCCACGCTGCCAACCAGGTGCCAGCCGTCGCCCAGCAGGTCGGTGACGGTGAGGGTGGTATAGCCGATGGTGTTGGTATCGGGGGCGTACTCGTAGAGTAGGCCAAAGACGTCCAGCTCAGACAGTTGGGTCACGCAGGAGTAGGCGTAGGTGCCGTTGCCGGTATAGCGGGTCTCGTCGTCGTTAAGCCACTGGACGGTGTTGCTCTCGTCCACATAGCCGATGCGCACCACGCCCTGGGAGCGCTGGACCACCGGGTAGGAGGCCAGGATCAGATGATTGTAGAGGGTGTTGTCCGGCCCCACCAGGATGCCGTCCAGGTTGATGAAGGAGACCATGCAGCCGTTGCCCGGGTTCTGGCTGTATAGATCCATGTCCTTCTGGCAGGTGCCCCAGGTGACGCCGCCGTCGGTGGAGTCGGCATAGCTGATGTAGTTGACGGTGTTGCGGGAGTACATCCGCAGGGTGCCGTCGGGCAGCAGAACCACCTGGGACTCGCTGGTCTTGCCCACGCCGTTCAGGTCGCCGTTGTGCTGGCCACGGGTCCAGGTCTTACCGCCGTCGTCGGAGTAGATGACGCTGGCAAGCTCGTTGCCGGTGGCGTTGTCGTACAGGGGGAACACCAGCCGCTCTTTGCCCTCATACTGGAAGGACAGACCGCGGCCGGGGCACACGCCGGTAAAGGCCTCATTTTCAGCCAGCTTGATGTCCAGGAACTGGGGATCACCCCACTCCAGGCCGGTTTCGGTAACGGTGGCGGAGCGGTGCATGATGTAGAACACAGGATAGGCCTTCCACTCCGAGTTGCGGTAGAACAGGTTGCTCTGCACCGCGCTGGAACTCTGGAGCTGGAGGCACAGGTCGGGGGTGATGACGCCGTCCTCTTCCACATATACGTTCAGCCAGGCATCCACCCAGACGCCGCTCTGGCTGTTGTCCTCAGCCTCGCAGATGGGATAGAGGGTGATGGTCTCGCCATTGACAGACCGCTTCACGCCGGCCTCAGCGTTGTTGATGTCGGCATAATAAGTGTAATCGGCCACAGCAGTGGAGGCATCCCCGCCGGCGGTACCGTAGGTCACCAACAGGCGGCCCTTATCGTCAAAGCCGGAGCTGTTCCAGCCCATCTTGTTGCCGCCCATCAGGCCCACATAGGAGGGGCAGGCGTCCACCACCATATGGACGGTGCCGTCCTCAGCCTGGAGGATGGAAGGGTCAATGAAGGAGGCGCTGGCCTGGCCGGTAGCGTTGTCAGCCATGTCGTCATAGTAGTTGACCACTTCCCAGTCCCAGGTCTGGCCGCCATCCTTGGAGACGCTGACGATGGTGTCCAGATTCTGAGGGGAGTCGCCGGAGGTGCGCCAGCGGATGTCAGAGGCCGCCACAATCCAGCCGTTATCCAGGGTAATGAGGGCGGGGATGCGGAAGTGCTGGCTGTCGGTGTCCTCCTTCACAAAGGGCTGGCCACTGCTGGTACCGGAGTCGGCACCGGGGGCCATGTCGGGCTCCACCTCGGTCTGCTTGAAGAAGCGCAGACCGTAGCCGGTGCTGCTGGTCAGGAAGGCGCCGTTATTGGAGGCGTCAAAGAAGAGGTGGTTTTCGCCAGAGGACATGGTGTACAGCCCGGTCTCCCCGTTAAAGTTGATGGTCAAAACCACCGCCTCAGTGGAGGTGGCGAAGTTGGAAGTGCTGGCCTGGGATAGATCCAGATAGTAGCCGCTGTCTACGCTCTGGACGGTGTAACCGCCCTCCACGGCGGTGATGGTCCACAGCTGGCGGGAGGCGTCAAAGCCGCCGTTGAGAGCCAGCTCATCGCCAGAGACCGAAGCGGTGACCTTGTCGGTCTTACCGGTGCCGGTGTGGTAGAGGATGCGGTTGCTGTTGCTGGTGTCAGCCTCATTGGTGTAAATAGCGTACACCGCGCCCGAGTCCACTCCGTCGGTGTCTTGGACATAGGCGGTGGCAGTGGGCAGGGCAGCCAGAGCCGCCGGCATGAGCCCTGCCAGCAGGCAGAGACTCACAAACAGCGACAACAGGCGTTTCCAGGTGTGTTTCATTTTGATCCTTCCTTTCATTTCATCTTGTCAAATGGCATGGAGCGGCAGTTGACGCCCGACAGACGTCAAAGGTTGGAAATATTATACCATGGAGGAAAATATTTTTCATTGCACGGAAATGTAAAAAAATTTTTTTAAATATTGGCTAAAATGTATAGGGAGTTTTTGGAGAGGTGGAAAAAATACAGCTATTTTGATGAATAAGGGAAGTTGAAACAGAAGCATACAGCGGAAAAAACCCACGCCCCCGACTCGGCAGATGCCGAGTCGGGGGCGTGGGTTCAAATGAGACGGATCACTGGGCCAGGGTCTGGCAGAAGCGGGCCAGAATCACAGCGGCCTG
Organism: Flavonifractor sp. An91; assembly: GCF_002159225.1. Lineage (NCBI taxonomy): Bacteria > Bacillati > Bacillota > Clostridia > Eubacteriales > Oscillospiraceae > Flavonifractor > Flavonifractor sp. An91. The sequence continues at coordinate 14,390 of NZ_NFHA01000011.1, forward strand.
GGCCCGGGTGGCGGAACCGGCGGGAGAGAGGGTGGTCCCGCTGGTACCGGTGATAAGGCCGGAGCCCACCGCCCACTCCATGGCGCCGTCGGTGGAGGAGATGGTGCCCAGGGTGAGAGCGCCGCCGTCGGGGAAGCTGAGCCACAGAGTCTGGCTGGTCAGGCGCTTGCTGTCAGCGCTATTGGGATCGTCGGCGCGGCAGAAGCTGGCCCGGATCTCCAGGGGGAGGAGCAGACTGGACGCGCCCTGTATGGTGCGGGAAAATAAGGGGAGGGATGATGAAATTTCATACTTTTCTTTTTCCAAAAAGATTTTATACTAGAGTTATCCTAACCGCGGGGCTGCTTGTGCCAACCTTGCGTACGTCGGATCAATCGTAAGAAGGAGCGAAGAGAATGGAACAGAAGAAAAAGTCCCTTGCCAGCCGGATTCCATCAAAGGTCTGGCTGCTCATCTCTTTTGCGGTGGCCATGCTGGTTTGGTACATCATGTCCATCATTCCCCAGACGTCCCGCGCTTTCCCCAACGTGGTGGTGACCATTCAGGGTCTCATGACCATGGTGGAGCGCGGCGTGTTCTGGCAGGACCTGAGCAGCAGCTTGATCTCCGTGGCAATGGGTTACGCCATTGGCTTTGTCATCGCCCTGCCCGTGGCCATCCTGATGGCCTGGTATGTGCCGGTGCGCAACATCCTGGAGCCCTGGATCCAGTTTATCCGTAACATCCCCCCTCTGGCCTATGTGCCTCTGATCGTGATCTGTGCCGGCGTGGGCCGGCTGCCTCAGGTGATCGTGATCACCATCGCCTGCTTCCTCATCATGTGTGTGACCATCTATCAGGGCGTGATCAACGTGGATGAGACCCTCATCAAGGCCGCCCGGGTTCTGGGCGCCACCGACAAGGACATCTTCGTTCGGGTCATTACCCCCGCCACCCTGCCCTTCATCCTCACCGCTGTCCGGCTGGGTGCTTCCGTCGCTCTGACCACCCTGATCGCAGCCGAATCCACCGGCGCTATGGCCGGCCTGGGTATGCGTATCCGGTCTCTGAACAACAGCTTTGACGCGGCCCCCATGCTGGCCTACGTCATCATCATCGGCATCATCGGTATTACTCTTGAAAAAATTATCAAATTCTTGGAAAGGAAGCTGACGGGATGGCAGGAGAAGAGAGAAATCTGATCGTCAAGATCGATAACGTCCGCAAGGTATACAATACCCGCAACGGCGAGATGGTAGCCCTGAACGGGGTGGACCTGGACATCTATGAGAACGAATTTATCTGCGTGGTAGGCCCCTCCGGCTGCGGTAAGTCTACCCTGCTCAACATCATCGCCGGCCTCCACGAGGCCACTTCCGGCGCTGTCTACTGCAAAGGCAAGAAGGTCACCGGCACCGGCACCGAGCGCGGCGTGGTCTTCCAGCAGTACGCCCTGTTCCCCTGGCTCACCGTGAAGAAGAACGTCATGTTCGCTCTGGAGATGAAGGGCATCAAGGGCAAAGAGGCCGAGGATCTGGCCATGAAGTACCTGGAGAAGGTGGATCTGACCAAGTTTGCCGACCACTATCCCAAGGAGCTGTCCGGCGGCATGAAGCAGCGCGTGGCCATCGCCCGCGCCTACGCCGCTGACCCCGAGGTGCTGCTGATGGACGAGCCCTTCGGCGCCCTGGACGCCCAGACCCGTACCCAGCTGCAGACCGAGCTGCTGGAGACCTGGGAGAAGGACCGCAAGACCTGCTTCTTCATCACCCACGATGTAGAGGAGGCCATCATCCTGGCCCAGAAGGTCATCATCATGTCCGCCCGTCCCGGCCGCATCAAGTCCATCATCGACATCGACATCCCCTATCCCCGTACTCAGGAGACCAAGATGACTCCTCGCTTCCTGGAGCTGAAGAACGAGATCTGGAGCCAGGTGTACCAGGAGTATCTGGAGGTCCGCAAGTAATCAGGTTGGAACGGCACTGGCCGTTGCAATAGAGGAAAAGAACCCCAAACTATTAAATAGGAGGAAATGAACGTGAAGAAGTTTCTTGCCATGCTCCTGGCCGTGGCCATGCTGGGCGGCGCTCTGGCTGCCTGCGGCGGCGGCGAAACCACCAGCACCCCCTCCGGCAACACCGGCACTCCCGCCGGAAACTCCGAGACCCCCACTGTTGAGACTGTTGATATCAATGTGGGCTATATGCCCAACTACGGCGGCCTGTGGAGCCTGATGACCGCCAAGGAGAAGGGCTTCTTTGAGGAAGAGGGCCTGAACGTCACCATGACCCAGTTCGAGGACGGCCCCACCATCATCGCCGCCATGGAGAACGGCTCCGTGAACTTCGGCTACATCGGCCAGGGCGCTCATAAGCTGTGCGTCCAGGGCAACGCCACCATCATCGCTCTGTCCCACATCTCCAACGGCGATGCCCTCATCGGCGGCCCTGGCATCAGCACTGTTGAGGACCTGAAGGGTAAGGTCGTGGCCTACTCCTCCGGCACCTCCAGCGAGGATATCCTGCGCAACGCTCTGGCTGCTCACAACATGACCATGGATGACATCCAGGCCATGGACATGGACGCTCCCTCCATCGTGACTGCTATGATGTCCGGCGGCGTGGACGCCTGCGCCACCTGGTCCCCCAACAGCCTGACCATCCTGGAGGGCATGGAGGGCACCACCAAGCTGGCTGACAACATGACCTTCTCCGACACCACCGTGTCCCTGGCCAGCTGGATCGCCACCCCCAAGTACCTGGAAGAGAACCGCGACGTGACCGTTCGCTTTGTCCGCGCTCTGATGAAGGCTATGGATTACGCTGCTGACGGCAACTACGAAGAGGTTGCTCAGTGGTGTGCCACTCAGGCCGCTCTGGACTATGACACCATGTACAATCAGCGCGGCGACGCCGACTGGCTCACCGGCAAGGAAGTGGTGGACGGCGTGGCCGACGGCACCGTCAAGGGCTACTACGAGCTGCAGCAGAAGAACCTGCTGGACGGCGGCTCCATCACCGAAGAGGATGTGTGCCCCGTCGAAGATTACGTGGACTTCGATCTGATGACCGAGGCCGGCAACTACTAATATGACCCCAGGAGGGGCGGCGGCGGAATACCGCCGCCGCCCCTTTCCCGCGTAAACAGATTCTTTACAAAGCCGGAGTGAGCGGATACAATAGCACCGGAAACCACAACTGGAGGAGGACAAGCTATGCTTCTGTTGTTGGCCGTGGGGCTGCTCATCGGCTCCATTCTGGTGCTGTGCGTCAAAAAGAATCTGGAGTCCCTGCTGCTGGTAGGACTGTGCCTGAGCCTTACGGTCTATTTCGTGGGGCTGATGGTCTTTATCGCCAAGAAGGGCGGCCTGTCCCAGGAGGTCATGAACTTCCTGTTTTTCAACCAGAAGATTCGCATCTGGGTGCAGTACCGCTTTATTACCCTGGGACAGCTGGGCTACATTGTGGCCCTGGGCCGCTATCTGTTCCCGCTGTTCCTGCTGGAGATGGCCTTCCAGTATTCCATGCTTTCCGCCCTGCGGAAGGCGCCGCTGGTCCGGAAACTGGTGCTGGTGCTGCCTGCCGTTTCCCTGGTGCTCTATTACCCCAGTGTGTACCGGAGCCTGGTGATCAGGTTCCCGGTGTTCAAGGATATCCTGGTCCAGTTCTCTTATATCTGGGTCATGTGCTATGTGGCGCTGGCGGTAGGCCTGCTGGTTGTGGAATATTGCTCCACCACCATGCATTTTTCCCGGCGGAAGTTTCTGCCCATCGTCATCTCTCTGGTGGCGCTGGCCACTCTGTATGTGATATACTGCGGTCAGGACCCGGGGCAGATCTACCGGTTCTACAGCTACGACTATACCTGGATCAAGGGTGTGGGCTATCTGCAATTCGCCCTCAGCATAGGCGGTTATATGGTCCTGGTGGCGGTTAACCTGGTGTGCGGTATCCTGGGTCTGGGCAGTATGTTGCGTTACACTCAGACAAGCTTTGCGTCCGACCGGGACGAGGTGGTGCTGGAGCGTAAGTTCGATGTGGCCCGCACCGGCGCCTCGGTCTTTGTCCACAGCATCAAGAACCAGTTGCTGGCCAACCGGGTGCTCTACAAGCGCATCCGTGCTGAACTGCAGAAGGAGGAGCCCGACCTGGACAAGGTGCGGGGCTACGCCGACAGCCTGTGCGACAACAACGAGCTGCTCATCGGCCGCTCGGAGGAACTCTACCGCACGGTCAAGGCCAAATCAGTACGCCTGGTGCCGGTGTCCTTAGGCCGCCTGGAGGAGATCACCCTGGACCGGTTCCGCAAGAAATATCCCGATGGCCGGGTCAGGGCGCTGATGGACCGGGAGGTCCAGGTGCTGGCCGATGAGAACTACCTCAGTGAGGCCCTGTACAACCTGCTCACCAACGCCTGGGAGGCCACCATCGGATATGAGGAGACCAGGCCGGTGGAGCTGGTGAGCCACCAGGAGCGGCTGTATACGGTTCTGGAGGTCAAGGACCACGGTCCCGGTATTAAGACGGGAGAATTCAAACACATCTTTGAGCCCTTCTATTCCAGCAAGAACAGCAATTTCAACTGGGGCATGGGTCTGTACCATGTCCGTACCATCGTGCGCAGCCACCTGGGTTCCCTGCGGGTGGAGAACCGGCCGGAGGGAGGAGCTTCCTTCTTCATTCTGCTGCCCCGCTATGGTACCGTCCAGCCGAGGCAGGGAGGAAAAAAGCATGATACGCATTTTGGTCGCAGAGGACTTTGAGCTGATCCGGGAGGATCTGTGCGATGTCCTCAACCAACAGGAAGATATGACCGTGGTGGGCAGCGCCGCCAGCGGAAAGGAGATCGAGGCCCTGGCCCTGGAGACCGACTTCGATCTCGTTCTTATGGATATTGAGATGGAGACCACTACCGCCGGCATCCAGGCCACCGAGCACATCCTGGAGAAAAAGCCGGAGGCCAAGGTCCTCTTCCTCACCGCCCACGAGACCGACAACATGATCCTCACCTCCATGGGCGCGGGGGCGGTGGATTACATCGTCAAGGGCTGCGAGGACGCCGAGCTGCTCCAGCACATCCGCAGCGCCTATGCCGGCCAGGCCATGCTGGACGGCAAGATCCAGAACCTGCTGCTCAAGGAGTATTCCCGCCTGCGTACCTCGGAGCGGTCCCTGCTCTTTTTCATCAGCACAGTCTCCCAGCTCACCGCCGCCGAGCGGGATCTGGTTCGGCTGCTGCTGGAGGACAAGAAGATCAAGGAGATCGCCGCGGAGCGGTGCGTGGAGGTCGTCACCGTCAAGACTCAGATCAAGAGCCTGCTGCGGAAGTTCGGCTGCACCCGGACCAAGGAGATCGTGGATACCATCCGGGAATTGAACGTAACCCATCTGTTTTAAGCATTGACATACCGTCATAGAAAGGAAGATCCACATGGACTATTATCACATTTCCGCCCAGGACCTGGGCAAGAATGCCAAGATTCCCGTCGTTAAGCTGGGGGACTCCGGCGAGGTGTTCTATGAGATCGCCATGGAGATGATCAACACCATCAAGGCTCACAACGAGAAGGGCGAAAAGACCGTCTTTATCTGCCCCGTGGGTCCTGTGGGCCAGTATCCCATCTTTGTTCGCCTGGTGAACCGGGACCGGATCAGCCTGAAGAACTGCTGGTTCATCAACATGGACGAGTATCTCAATGACGACGACACCTACATCGACAAGGAGAGCCCCCTGTCCTTCCGTGGCTTCATGGAGCGCACCGTGTACACCAAGATCGACGAGGAGCTGCTCATGCCCCCCGAGCAGCGGGTGTTCCCCAACCCCGCCGACCCCGGCTATGTGGATCGCCTGATCGAGGAGCTGGGCGGCGTGGATATCGCCTTCGGCGGCATCGGCATCAACGGCCATCTGGCCTTCAACGAGTCCCGTGAGGACATGACCGCCGAGGAGTTTGCCGCTCAGGGCACCCGGGCCCTGTCCCTGAATCCCGAGACCCGCACCGCCAACGCCATCGGCGATCGCTGCGGCGCCATCGATGCCATGCCCCACCGTGCCGTCACCATCGGCATCAAGCAGATCCTGGGCGCCCGCAAGGTCCGTCTGGGCGTGTTCCGCGAGTGGCACCGCTCCGTGGTCCGTCAGGCCGCTTACGGCGAGGTGACCGCTCACTTCCCCGCCAGCCTGCTGCAGAACCACCCCGACGCCATCATCTTCACCAATGCCCTGGCCGCCGGCCAGCCCTTCTGAGGTATCTTATGAAACGAACCCTCTTTACCAATGGCAAGGTCTATGTAGACGGCCAGTTCCAGGACACCGACCTGCTGGTGCAGGACGGCCGGGTAGCCGGTTTCTCCGGCAAGGCCGATGAGGTGGTGGACCTGGGCGGCAAGCTGCTGGTCCCCGGTTTCCTGGACCTGCACACCCACGGCGGCGACGGCGTGGACGTGAATGCCGCCACCGCCCAGGACCTGGCTAAGATCGGTAAGTTCTTCGCCAAGAACGGCACCACCGGTTGGCTGTGCTCCATCCTCACCGATACCCCGGAGCAGACCCTGTGGTGCATCGACCAGGCCAAGGCCGCCATGAAGACCCCTATCACCGGGGCCCAGCTCATGGGCATCCACCTGGAAGGTCCCTTCCTGTCGGTGGAGTACAAGGGCGCCATGCCTGAGCGCCTGCTGCAGAAGGGCAACGCGGATCTCTTCCGCAAGTACCAGCAGGCCGCTGACGGCGCGGTGCGCTACATCACCGTCTCTCCCGAGGTGGAGGGCGTGGTGGATATGATCGCTGAGATCGCCGGCCACACCACCGTGGCCATCGGCCACTCGGGGGCCGACTACGAGACCTCCTGTGCCGCCATTGACGCGGGAGCCGCCTGCTGCACCCACACCTTCAACGCCATGGGCCTGTTCCACCAGCACCGTCCCGGCATTATGGGCGCGGTCCTGGAGCGCCCCGTGTGCTGCGAGGCCATCTGCGACGGCCGCCACCTGCATCCCGGCTCTGTCCGGATGCTCTTGGCCTGCAAGGGCTGGGACAAGGTGGTAGCGGTCACCGACTCCATTCAGGCCGCCGGTCTGCCCGACGGACACTATAAGCTGGGCGTCAACGACGTGGTGGTGGAGGATGGCGACGCCAAGCTGGCCTCTAACGGCGTCCGGGCCGGTTCTACCCTGACTACCGGTCAGGCCCTGAAGAACCTGGTGAAGTTCACCGGGGAGAGCGTGGAAAAGGTGCTCCCCCTGCTGACTGCAAATCCTGCCCGCCTCATCGGTATGGACCACCGGAAGGGCTCCATCGCCCCCGGCAAGGACGCCGATCTGGTGGTTCTGGACCAAGATCTGAATGTAACTGCAACCTATGTGGCCGGCGTCAACGTATACGCCGGAGAGAATTAAGGAGGAACTTATTATGCCTTTGGTACCCCTGAGACCTTTGATGGAAGCCGCTGAGCAGCACAACTACGCCCAGGGCGCTTTTAACGTGAATGCCGTGGCCCAGGCCAAGGCCGTCATCGAGATGCACGAGACCTTCCGCTCCCCCGCCATCCTGCAGGGCGCCGACCTGGCCAACGCCTTCATGGGCGGCCGGGTGGACTTTGCCAACGGCACCCTGGAGGACAAGAAGAAGGGCGCCCGCAACATCGCCAACGCCGTGAAGAAGTACGGCGAGAACTCCCCCATCCCCGTGGTGCTCCACCTGGACCACGGCAAGGACTTCGACTCCTGCGTGGCCGCCATCGAGGGCGGTTATACCTCCGTCATGATCGACGGCTCCTCTCTGCCCCTGGAGCAGAACATCGAGCTGACCCGCGAGGTGGTCAAGTATGCCCACGCCCGCGGCGTGTCCGTTGAGGGCGAGCTGGGTGTGCTGGGCGGCCAGGAGGACCACGTGTTCGCCGCCACCTCCACCTACACCAACCCCCTGGACGCTGTGGAGTTCATCCAGAAGACCGGCGTGGACGCCCTGGCCATCTCCTACGGCACCCAGCACGGCGCCAACAAGGGCAAGGACGCCAAGCTCCGCAAGGAGATCCCCATCGCCATTAAGGAGTGCATCAACCGTCTGGGCATCTTCTGCGCCCTGGTGTCCCACGGCTCCTCCACCGTGCCCCAGTACATCGTCAAGGAGATCAACGACCTGGGCGGCGATATCCAGAACGCCTACGGCATCCAGGTTGAGCGGCTGATGGAGGCCATTCCCTGCGGCATCCGCAAGATCAACGTGGATACCGACATCCGTCTGGCCGTGACCCGCAACATGAAGGAACTCTTCGCTCAGAAACCCGAACTGCAGAAGAGCCCCTCCATCGGCGGCGTGTACGCCCTGCTGGAAGAGAAGAAGTCCGCCTTTGATCCCCGCGTGTTCTTCCCCCCCATCATGGACACCGTGCTCACCGGCAATGTGCCCGACGAGGACGTGGCCCTGCTGATGAGCCGCGTGGAGGCGGGCGTGAAGGAGGCTGTGGGCTCCCTGATCGTCAACTTCGGCTCCTATGGCCGCGCTCCCCTGGTGGAGCAGAAGTCCCTGGAGGACATGATCGCCTTCTATAAGAAATAAGAACGGCAAGGGCGGGCGGGGGCCGGTCTCCCGCCCCGCCGGAGAGAAGGAGCAACTACATGAAGCATCTGTATCTGAATCTGAAGCGGTTCGACGTGCCGGTGGAGTTCGGCGGCGTCAACCGCATCGCCCCTGTGGCTGACTGGGGCAAGTATATCGTGGAGCACACCCAGGAGGGCCTGAAGCACTACGATCCCACCGAGGTGGAGTTCGTCCAGTACTTCCCCGAGGCCCACATCCTGGGCGCTGTGGCTGCCCAGTGTGAGAACAGCCCCGTGCAGGTGGGCTCCCAGAGCGTCTACCGCATGAACACCGCTGTGGGCGGCAACTTCGGCGCCTTCACCACCAACCGTCCCGCTTCCATCGTGAAGGCCATGGGGTGTACCTCTACCATCGTCGGCCACTGCGAGGAGCGCAATGACAAGATGGGCGTGCTGGCCGAGGCCGGCGTCACCGACACCGCCGCCGTCAACCGCCTGCTCAACCAGGAGATCAAGCTGGCCATCGAGCAGGGCCTGACCGTGCTCTACTGCATCGGCGAGAAGAGCGAGGAGCAGGAGCGGTGGCAGCAGGTGCTGGGCGATCAGCTGAAGATCGGCCTGGACGGCGTGGACACCTCCAAGGTGGTCATCGCCTACGAGCCTATCTGGTCCATCGGCCCCGGCAAGACCCCCGCTGGCAAGGAGTATATCACCAAGATCGCCAAGTTTGTCAAGGAGCAGACCGGCGGTCTGGACGTGGTGTACGGCGGCGGCCTGAAGGTGGACAACGCCGAGATGCTGGCCTCCATCGACGAGATTGACGGCGGCCTCATCGCCCTGACCCGGTTCCAGGGTGAGATCGGCTTCTACCCCGACGAGTATCTGGAGATCATCAAGACCTATCTTGGGAAATAAGGAGAGCACACATGAAGCTTGATTTTGAATACGGCCACGGCCTGATGAGCGCTGAACTGCCCGACAACACCGATGTGTTTATCCCCGGTACCACCGTGCCCGATCCTCCGTGCCTGCCCCAGGACTGGGACAGCCTGTACAACGCCACCCTGGAGTCCATCCGCAACCCCATGGGTATGCCTTCTCTGAAGGAGCTGGCCGGCCCCGGCAAGACCGTGGTCTTTGTTATCCCTGACATCGTGAAGGGCGGCAACCAGCCCACCTCCCACCGGAAGGTGTCCATCCGGGCCTGCCTGGACGAGCTGTACGCCGCCGGCGTGGAGAAGAAGGACATTCTGTTCATGTTCTCCAACGGCCTGCATCCCCGTGCCACTGTGTCCGAGATGAAGCAGATCCTGGGCGAGGAGCTGTTCAACGAGTTCTACTGGACCAACCAGATCACCAGCCACGACTCCGAGGACTACGAGCACATGGTGGACCTGGGCGCCACCAAGCGGGGCGATCCCGTGCTGATGAACAAGTATGTCTTTGAGTGCGACATTCCCATCCTCATCGGCCATACCCAGGGCAACCCCTACGGCGGCTACTCCGGCGGCTACAAGCACTGCGCCACCGGCATCACCCACTGGCGCTCCATCGCCAGCCACCACGTGCCCAAGGTCATGCACCGGGACGACTTCACCCCCGTGTCCGGCCACTCCCTGATGCGCACCAAGTTCGACGAGATCGGTATGCACATGGAGGAGAAGATGGGCCATCCCTTCTTCTGCTGCGACGCCGTGCTGGACACCTACTCCCGCCAGATCGCCATCTACTCCGGCTACGCCAAGGTGATGCAGCCCGAGTCCTGGAAGCTGGCCAACAAGCGCACCTACGTGCCCTTCGCTGAGAAGAAGTACGACGTGATGGTGTTTGGTATGCCCCAGAACTTCCACTACGGCAACGGCATGGGCACCAACCCCATCCAGATGATGCAGGCTCTGTCCGCCCAGGTCATCCGCCACAAGCGCGTCATGAAGGACAACTGCGTCATCATCTGCTCCTCCATCTGCAACGGCTACTTCCACGACGAGCGGTGGCCCTACCTGCGGGAGCTGTATGAGATGTTCCAGCACGACTATATGAACATCCTGCCCGATATGGACCGGTACGGCGAGTACTTCGCCACCAATCAGGAGTATATCCGCAAGTACCGCTTCTGCAATGCCTTCCATCCCTTCCACGGCTTCTCCATGATGAGCTGCGGCCACATTGCCGAGATGAACACCAGCGCCATCTACATCGTGGGCGCTCAGGAGCCCGGCATTGCCCGCGGCATGGGCCTCAAGACCCGGGCCACCTTTGAGGAGGCCCTGGAGGACGCCAAGAAAAAGTTTGTGGGCCCCAACCCCAACATCCTGGCTCTGCCCCAGACCTTCAAGCTGAGCGCCGTCCATCTGTGCATGAAGGACGACGATCTGAGCAACGTGTAAGGAGGGCATTGTCATGCTGAAAGGAAATATGCTCATCGCCCACGGCGGCGGCCCCACCCCGGTGATCAACAGCTCCCTGCTGGGGGCTGTCCGGGAGGCCAAGCTCCACGGCGAGATCGAGACCATCTACGGCGCCCGCTTCGGCGCTGAGGGCATCCTGGCCGGGGACCTGATCGACCTGGGCAAGTTTGCCGACGAGGATCTGGCCCTGCTGGCCAAGACCCCCGCTTCCGCTCTGGGCTCCTGCCGCCGCAAGCTCACCGACGCCGACTATCCTGCCGTGCTGGAGTGCTTCAAGAAGTTTAACATCCGCTACTTCTTCTACAACGGCGGCAACGACTCCATGGACACCTGCAACAAGATCTATAACCTGTCTGTGGAGACCGGTTATGAGCTGCGGGTCATCGGTATCCCCAAGACCATCGACAACGATCTGGATGTCACCGACCACTGCCCCGGCTTCGGCTCCGCGGCCAAGTACGCCGCAGTCTCCGCTCTGGAGCTGGCTCAGGACGTGTCCGCCCTGCCCATCCATGTGGTGGTGATGGAGATGATGGGCCGCAACGCCGGCTGGATCACCGCCGCTTCCGCCCTGTACGCCGACCTGATGCCCTGCGAGCATCTGGTGTACCTGCCCGAGGTGGCCTTCGACAAGGAGAAATTCCTTGCCGCTGTCAAGGAGAAGTGGGCCAAGGGCCGCGGCCTGCTGGTGACCATCTCCGAGGGTATCCACTATGCCGACGGCTCCCCCGTGGCCGACTCCGGCGTGGTGGACGGCTTCGGCCACAAGGTGCCCGGCGGCGCCGCCCAGGCGCTCAGCGACATGATCATGCAGGAGACCGGCCTGAAGTCCCGGTCCGAGAAGCCCGGCCTGCTGGGCCGTGTGAGCGTGAGCCTCATGTCCGAGATCGACCAGAAGGAGGCCGAGGAGGCCGGCGCCTGCGCCGTCCGCTCCGCCGTGGAGGGCAAGACCGGCTTCATGGTGGGCTTTGAGACCACCCGGAACCCCTACTCCTCCAAGACCTGCCTGATCCCCCTGGAGAAGGTGGCCAACGCCGAGAAGAAGTTCCCCCTGGAATGGATCGGCGAGGACGGCGCCAGCATCAAGCCCGAATTCAAGGCCTATTGCGAGCCCCTGCTGGGCGCTTACGACAGCCGGTTTATCTCCCTGCGGTAAGCCGCCATGCAGATCCTCTTTAACTTCCTGGTCTGTATCCTGGCAACTACCATTGGAGGCATCAGCGGGGTAGGAGGCGGCGTCATCATCAAGCCGGTGCTGGACGCTGTGTCCGGCCTGCCGGTGGCTACCATCAGCTTTCTGTCCGGCTGCACCGTGCTGGCCATGACCATCACCTCCATGCTGCGCAGCATCGGCGGCGAGGTGAAGGTGGAGCCCCGCCGGGGTACCCTGCTGGCCATCGGCGCCGCCGTAGGCGGCATTGTGGGCAAGCAGCTCTTCGACATCGTGAAGGACGCCGGCGGCTCCGCCGTCTCGGTGGCCCAGCAGGTGCTGATGATTCTCCTTACCCTGGGCGTGCTGGCCTACACCCTGAACCGGCCCCGCATCCGCACCCTGGATGTGAAGAACGGGGCGGCCTGCGTCCTCATCGGCCTGGCCCTGGGCGTGCTGTCCTCCTTTTTGGGCATCGGCGGCGGCCCCATCAACCTGGCGGTGCTCTACTACTTCTTCTCCATGGACTCCAAGACCGCCGCCCTCAACTCCCTGTACGTCATCCTGTTCTCTCAGGGCGCCAGCTTCCTCAACACCGTGATCGGTCAGAGCGTGCCCGTCTTTGAGTGGCCCGTCCTCATCGCCATGGTGGTGGGCGGCGTGGTGGGCGGCACCGTGGGCCGCAGCTTCAGCCGCCGTATGGACAACAAGGCCGTGGACAAGCTGTTCTTCTGGCTGCTGCTGGTCATCACCGGCATCAGCGTATACAACCTGATCCGCTGCTTTGTGTGACTTCACGTTCTTCTCCTCTTTTCCTCAGGACCCGTTCCGGCAGTGATGCCGGGATGGGTCCCCTTTTTATGCCTGTATGGGTGGAAACATTTGGCCTGCCCCAATTCCTTGACACTGGAGCATGACATGGTATAATACCAAACCAGTATGGAATTTTTGCAGAGCAAATGCGCCATATTTTATCAATAACTGCAACTTGGAGGAATTTACCCATGCAAGCAAAGAAACCGCTGGCCCTGCTGCTGTCCCTGTCCATGGGGCTGTCCATGGGCACCCCCGCCCTGGCTGCCGCCAGAGAGACCAGCCTGCCCGACGTGGGCCAGAGCTGGGCGGCCGACTCCATTCACCGCTGGCTGGAGGCCGGCCTGGTGGAGGGAGACGACCAGGGCCTGTTCCGGCCCGCCGCCAACCTGACCCGGGGCGAGCTGGCCACCATTTTTGTGCGGCTGCTGGGCCTGAGTGAGAAGGCGCCCAACCGCTACGCCGATCTGAAGGGGGACGAGTGGTACGCCGACGCCATTCTGAAGTGCACCGCCGCCGGCATTCTGGAGGGTGACGGGACCAACTGCAACGCCACCCAGACCATCACCCGGCAGGAGACCATGGTGATGTTTGCCCGGGCCATGGGTATCCGTGAGGAGAAGGAACCCGACCTGGGCCAGTTTGTGGACGGCACCGACGCCGCCGGCTGGGCCGCCGGGTATCTGGCCCCTCTGGCCCAGCTGGGCATTCTGTCCGGCGTGGAGGACGGTTCCCACCTGGCGCCCATGGCCAACATTGACCGCGCGTCCACCATGGCGCTGCTGGACAAGGCCGTCAGCGATTACATCACCGGCTCCGCCCAGGTGGAGGCGGAGGACGAGGGCCGCTTTGTGGTGATCAACACCGGTTCCGCTGCCCGCAGCGGCGCCCAGGTTGAGGTGTCCGGCCAGGCCGCCGGTCTGGTGGTGGCTCCCGGCAGCGCCGGGGCCAAGATCACCGCCCAGGACCTGACCGCCGCCACCGTGAAGGTGGACGCTCCGGTGGAGCTGACCCTCTCCGGCAGCACTTCCGCCGACTACCTGAGCGTCAACGCCGAGGCCCAGCTGGCGGTGGAGAAGGATGCCTCCGTGGAGGAACTGTCCCTCAACGCCGCCGCCCAGGTGGACAACCAGGGCACCATCGGCAAGGCCGCCGTCAACGCCGACGGCGTGGTGCTGGACGGCAAGCTGCCCGGCAGCCTGGAGGTGACCGACGGCGTGGATCAGCCCACCGACAGCGAAGGCAACCAGGTGGGCGGCGACAATAACAACGGCGGCAGCAATGGCGGCGGCTCCGGCTCCGGCGGCTCCGGTGGTTCCGGCGGTGGCAACGGCGGCGGTTCCGGCGGCTCTGACGGTGACGGCGATGGTGACGGCGACGGCGGCCAGGTGCCTCCTGTCCAGGCCGGTCCTGCCGTGACTCAGGTGTCCGAGGAGGAGGGTAAGGTCACCATTCAGTTTGACCAGGCCCTGTACACCATGGAGGAGGACGTGCTGACCAAGATCGGCAGCTCCTCCACTCCCGAGGGTGACGTGGTGAACAACGAGGCCCTCCAGGCCGCGGGCTACGCCATCTCCGGCGACGTCCAGATCACCAACCTGTATGTGGACAACGAGACCGGGTTTGTCTGGACCTTCGACTTCAACAGCGCCAAGCTGGGCGACGGTATGCGCTACAACAAGGCCATCTACGACGCCGAGGGCAACAGCGCCGGCTACCTCACCGCCCGCCGCCATGTGGCCCTGAAGGACGACGAGGGCCGCACCCCCTACTACGTCTGGACCGTGGCCTTTGAGCAGGAGGCCGAGGCCGACATCACCGCCCCCGTGCTGGAGAAGGAGAGCGTCACCCTGCTGGGCGACGACGACACCCTGACCCTCACCGTACCCGTATCCGACCAGGGCGAGCTGGCCTATCTGGAGATCGACCACAGCCTGGAGGCCAGCTTCCCCGAGTTCACCGTGGAGGCCAAGAGCTATGACTTCCTGGACGAGGAGAGCGGCCTGGGCTACACCAGCGTGTACACCGACACCCAGGGCGAGCAGAAGTGGGAGATCACGCTGAATCCCGTGGCCACCGCCCTGCTGCGTCAGGCCGCCGACGGCAGCCCCATGACCTTTTACTTCTCCGTGAAGGACAAGGCGGGCAACCAGTTTGGTTCCATGTACTTTGTGGACGAGGAGATGACCGTCTCCGACGTGTCTGTGCCTCTGGACACCACCGCCCCCACCGTGGTGAGCTTTGCCATTGACGATCAGGTGGTGGAGGACGGCGATACCGTCAACTTTGACGAGGGCCAGGAGTTCACCAGCCTCACCGTCACCCTCAGCGAGGCGGTGGTTGCCGGGGATCAGACCCAGCACATCACCATTGACGGCCATGAGTTCGGCACCTTCGTCATTGACGAGGCCGATCCCACCAAGCTCCACATCACCGTTACCAACCACAACGGCAACAAGTATGTGGAGGGTACCTTCCAGTTCGATCTGGCCGCCGGCGCTCTGAAGGACGCCTCCGGCAACGAGAACGAGGAGCTGTCCTACACCATCCACTTTACCCAGAATCCCGGCGTGTAAGCGTCACAAAGCCCCCCTTTTACCGATAAACTGGTGAGAGGGGGGCTTTTTATGCAAAGTAAGGCGTTACAGGAACAGATCAAAACGGCTGACAAATCTCTGCTTTTTCTCAGTACCCTGCTGGGGTCCATCTGTCTGTCCTGGCTGGCCCTGGACAAACGGCGGCGGGGGCTGTGCTGCAACGGAAAGGCTCCCGATGTGACGGGGCTGCGGCAGGTCAGCTCTGTGTTGGTGGTGCTGGCACTGGGGTACTTCTTCTGCCTGGGTGTGAAGGGCAGGGAAGAGCAGGGAGGCCAGGTCAACTTCTGGGCCTCCCTGCTGGTGCTGCTGGCCGCCCTGCTGCGACTGGGGGAGCTGCTGAAGGATGGGTAAAGAAAAGCGGTGGTGCTGCCACAGGCAGCACCACCGCTTGGCGCGTTAAAAGGGGGCGTCCTCCACCCGGGTTTCCTTGGCGAAAAAGGTGTAGGTGCCGGTAGCCACTGTCTGGCCCTGGTCGTTGGTCAGAACGGCGTCGTAGACCAGAATGGTCTTGCCCAGCTTTTTGGGGGTGGCCAGGCAGTGGATCTGGCTGCCGGTACCGGGGGCCAGGTACTGCATGGTGCAGTCCAGGGTGACGCACACCTTGCCGCAGGTAAAGGCGGCACAGCCCGCCACCGTGTCCGCCAGGGCCACCAGGGCGCCGCCGTGGACGATGCCCATGGGGTTCAGGCTCTCGGGGCGGACCTCCAGAGTGCCCTCCGCCTCCCGGCCCTCGATGCGGGTGACGGTAATATGGTTGTAGGGAGCGAAGTGGCCCTCGCCGTTGACCACCCGCTGAATATCACTGAAGGAAGCCATCCAGAATCTTCTCCTCCGCTTCCTGCTCGGTCAGACCCAGGGTCATCAATTTCAGGATCTGGTCTCCGGCGATGCGCCCGATAGCGGCCTCGTGGATGAGCTGAGCGTCCACATGGTTGGCCACAATGGCGGGGATGGAGGAGATCTTGGCGTTGCCCATAATGATGGAGTCGCACTGAACATGGCCGAAGCACTTGGTATTGCCGGTCATTTTGGGGTAGAACACCTGGACCGAGTTGTCCTGGGCCACGGACCGGGAGATGACCCGTCCGGTGGCGTCCTCGCCGTCCAGAATGATTTCCATGTCGCTCTCGGCGGTCTGCTGACCGTGGGTGAGCAGCTTCTCGGTGATGACGGCCTCGGCGCCCTTGCCCACCACAATGCGGGTCTCCCGCTTGGTGGAGTCCACGCCCCGGATCTGGGTGGACTCCATGTTGATGGAGGCCCCCTCGTCCAGATAGACGATGGTCTGGGGATTCATAATCCGCTGGCCGGTGCCCTCGCCGTCGCCGTAGTGGCGCTCCACATAGCGGACCTTGGAGTTTTTGCCGATGTGGAAGGTGTGGACGCCGTCGTGCTGGCTGGTCTCGCAGCCGGTGTTGTGGATGCCGCAGCCGGCCACGATGTCCACGTCGCAGTCGTCGCCGATGAAGAAGTCGTTGTACACCATTTCACTCAGGCCGGTCTGGCTGATGATAACGGGGATGTGGACCGACTCGTGCTGGGTGCCGCTCTTGACGGTGATGTTGATGCCTGACTTGCCCGGCTCCTCCTTGGTGGTGATCTCAATATTGGCGGTGTTGTTCCGGGAATCCAGCTGTCCGTTGCGCCGGATGTTGTAGGCCCCCTGGGGGGTCTTCTCCAGGTCCGCGATCTCCTTGAGGAGCTTCCATTCCGCTTGATCCATCTTACTTCGCTCCTTCCGACAGATAACTGCAAGAGGTCCTGGTGTTGGCCAGGATCTGGGGGAAGATCTCATCCTTGGGGCCCTGCTTCTGCACCTTGCCATCGGCGATCATGACGATCTCATCGGCCAGGTCGATGATGCGCTCCTGGTGGGAGATGACGATAAGGGTGGCCTCCCGCTTCTGGTGGATGAGCTTGAAGGTCTCGGTGAGCTTGGCAAAGGACCACAGGTCGATGCCGGCCTCCGGCTCGTCAAAGATCATCAGGCCGGTCTTGCGGGCCAGGATGGTGGCGATCTCAATGCGCTTGACCTCGCCGCCGGACAGGGAGGCGTCCACCTCACGGTCGATATAGTCCCCGGCGCACAGGCCCACTTTGGTCAGGTACTGGCAGCCCTCTTCCCGGGTCAGCTTCTCGCTGCCGGCGGCCAGGGCCAGCAGGTCCTTCACCTTCAGACCCTTGAAGCGGGGGGGCTGCTGAAAGCCGTAGCTGATGCCCAGACGGGCACGGCCGGTGATGTCCAGATCGGTGATATCGGTGCCGTTCCAGCGGATGGAGCCGCCGGTGGGCTTGACCAGGCCCATGATGGCCTTGGCAAGGGTGGTCTTGCCGCCGCCGTTGGGGCCGGTGATGACCACAAACTGGTGGTCCTTGACAGAGAGGGAGACGTCGTTGAGGATGCCCAGCTCCTGGCCTTCCTCTCCCTCCACCTGATAGCTGAGATGGCTGATCTCCAGCATAATCGGTCTCTCCTTTGTAAATGGTTCATTCCATGAGCAATTATTTTATCACGAAAGGCAGGAAAATACAACCCTGAGCGGGGCAAATCTTGCCAGGACGGCATAGGATGGTGGGAATCTACACAGAATGGGGAGGCAATGCGTATGGAACAGGAGTTGCTGCCCGGCTGCGACCGGGAGGTTTTCGAGCGGGTATGGAAGCGGGTCATGCCCAACGAGCGGGGGGACTGCCCCTTTGAGGTGGTGGAGGCGGCGGCCCAACGGCCTCTGCCGGCGGTGGTGGTACACGACACGCCGGCGGCGGAAGAGGAGGAGACGGTCACCTGCCTTGGACCCGCCTCGGCAGTCCACGGACCTCAGCTGCAACAGTACATAGACCAGGAGCTGGCCGCCCACCGGTGCTGCCAGGCGCTGGCCCGGCGGGTGCCGGGGGCCGGGGGTAGGATGCTCTCCAACCTGGCCGCCGAAAAGCGGCGGCGGGCCAAGCGGCTGAGCACCGCCTATTTCCTCATCTCCGGGGTGCGCTACTGGCCCGCCGGCCGGGGGAGCGCTCCCGCTCTCCAGCCGGTGCAGGCCGCCCTGCGGGAGCAGTTTCAGGCCCAGCAGCGGGGGGCGGCCTGCTACCGGGCAGCCGCCGCCGGTACCGCCGATCCCTGCCTGGAGGCCCTCTTCCATGAGTCGGCTGACGAGGCGGAGGCCCATGCCTGGATCATCCGCAGCGTGCTGGAGCAGATGTAACGCTCAGTCCCGGCGGAATACATGGATGCGGAAGGCGGCCTGTACCTTCAGTCCGTCCAGCGCCGCCAGCCGGGCGGCTCCCTCCTTGGGGGTCTTCCAGTAGTAGGGGGTCATCTGGAACAGGTGGGGCAGGTCCTCGCCTGCCACCTCCATGGTGGTATCCACCGGAACCACGCTGACATAGGAGAAGCCCTCGTAGGGGATGTCCTGCTCCTGGTTGGGGTAGGGCTTGTCATAGAGCACCTGCTTGAGCTCCCACAGGTGGTTGGCGGCGGGCACTACATAGAGAAATATCCCGCCGGGTCGGAGCACCCGGCGAAACTCCTCCAGGGCCAGGGGGGAGAAGCAGTTGAGGAGCAGATCCACGCTCTGGTCGGCCACCGGCAGGTGGTAGGCCGAGGCCACGGCGAATTCCCCTTGGGGTACGCGCTTGGCGGCCAGCCGCACCGAGGGCTTGGACAGGTCGATGCCCGCCAGGGCCACCGGCCTGCCCGCCCCGGTGAGGGCGGCGTGGATGCCGGCGGTGTAGTAGCCCTCTCCGCAGCCTGAGTCCAGCACCGATACCTGCCCGCCGGTGTGCTCCAGCGCCAGGGCGCACAGGGCATCCCGGAGGGGGGCGTAGTAGTCCCTGGACAGGAACTGATTGCGGGCGGTCACCATACCCTTGTCGTCCCCGGGGGACTTGGAGTGCTTCTGGTTGGCGGGGAGCAGGTGGACATAGCCCTCTTTGGCAATGTCAAAGCAGTGACCGTTGGGGCAGGTATAGGAGCGCTCCTCCCGGTTCAGGGAAGAGGCGCAGTGGGGACAGCGAAACAGGCTCAAAGGGGCCATCTCCTTCCAAAGTATCTGAGGGTATCATACCAGTTCGGAGAATATAACACAAGGGCCGCGCCTATGGCGCGGCCCTTGTGTTGTCCAGGTGCATTATTTGATTTTTTCAAAAACGGTATAGCTGCCGCCATCATAATTGAATGTAATGGTGTCATCATCAACCATTCCAGTCCAAGGGCTACCGGGAAAGGAGATGGTGATTTCGTTGCCTTTCATTTCCCATGTGCCGGAACCGCTCTCAGTTCCCAACGAGTAAATGCGATTTGCGGTGGCGAGATCTTGTGCGGACATTTGTTTTTCAGCTTCAGGGCTTATTGTCCTGGTAAACGTAAGCGTTGCGCTTCCGTCAGATTTTATTTCCAGTGCATTAGAAATTTCAAAAAAGCCGTTTTGTTCGGCATCATCCATACTATATTCCCCGCTGGAATCACCCATCTTCGTAGCCTCATAGGTGCCCACAGGGTCAACTGTTCCTGAGCAGGCGGCCAGTGCGGCCATCATAGCAACGGCCAGAGCCAGTGACAGAATTGCTTTTCTCATAAAAATCTTCCTCTCTTGTCTTTTCAGTTGATAAAGCGGCCAGGGTGTAGGTTAAAACGAGATGTCCACTATTAGTATAACATGAGTATGCGCATATGTCTACTAATAGGGCAATATAAGTACACCAAAACAGGACGATTTTTTTATACACTGTGCCAAAGAGGTGATTTGGTGTGAATGCCGTCAGCGAAAGGATCAAGGAACTGCGAAAGGCCAGAAGGATGACGCAGAATGAGTTTGCAGAACGGATCAATGTGACAAAATCAACGGTTTCGGCATATGAAAATGGGAGCAGGCTGCCTTCTTACGACGTGCTGATCAGAATCGCCCGATTATTTAAAGTAAGTACGGATCATCTGCTTGGATACAGCGAAAAAACGGAAATCGATGTTACGGGTCTGACCAGAAAACAGATCAATGTGATCCAGGATATGATTGCAACTTATCAACGCCATAACCGTTTTTATCAAGCTATACAGGAGGATAACTGCATCAAGGACAGGCTGATTGCCGCAGGATTGCTCCATGAAGATGATGGAGAGTGGATGAAATAGACATGAAAAGGGCCGCGCCAATGGCGCGGCCCTTTGCTGCGGCGGGATTTACTTGGTGGTGATGTTGAGGGTGCCGTCGGTGACGGTGCAGGTGATGCCCAGGGCCTCCAGAGCGGAGGAGGCCACATAGTAGTTGCCGTTGGAGAGGACCGCGCTCATGCTCTGAGCGGCGCCGTCCACCTTTACGGTCAGGGTCTCGGCGGTAAGACCGGCGGGAGCCTGGGTGGGCATAGTCAGAGCGGGATCGGCATAGGTGGCGCCGGTGGTGATCTCCACGCCGGCGTTCCACAGCACATTGAACTGCTTGCCGGTGCCATTGAGAGCGGCGGCCAGGTCACGCAGGCGGTAGTAGGTGTTGCCGGCGGCGTCGGTGGCGGTGGACACCACCTTGGGAGTACCGTCCACCAGCACGGCGGCGTTGGCCTTGGCCTGGGCCACCAGGGCGTCATAGTCGGCCAGGTTGTAGCTCTCGGCGTAGGGGGTGGGCAGCAGGCCGTCGTTGATGTAGCCGATGAGCTCGGCACGGCGGGCATCGTCCTCATTCAGGTCCACGCCCACGATCTTCCAGTTGTTGTCCACCTCGGGGGCCACGGGGGAGTGCTCGGCGAAGTAGGCCACGATCATGTCCCGGATGGAGTTGGAGGACTCCCATTCCTTGGTGCCGGAGATCAGGTTCTGGCCCTTCAGGGCGGAGGAGTAGCGGTAGTTGTTCACCGCCAGGGTGAGGGTCTGGTCGTCCTGGAGAGGCTCGCCCTTGAACATCACGTTCTTGATGCGCTCGCCCTTGGGCTGAGACAGGTCGATCTCATACTCCACACCGGCGAACATATCGTAGAGGTAGTCGGGGTACTCGGGGTCAAAGGAGATATTGATGTCCCCTTCCTTCCACTGGTTGTAGCACTCGGCGGACCACTCCATGTAGGCCTTGAGCTCCGCGCCGGTGACCTTCACCCGGTAGAGGGTGTTGTCGAACTTGTAGATGTCGAAGATATTGCCGTAGTTGATGTCACCGGCGGGCAGGTCGCTGGTGTTCTTGAACAGGGCGGCGGCGGACACGTCGGCGCCGGAGTTCTCCAGCTGGATCTTGTTGATCAGATCCATAACCGCGGTATCCTCCAGCTTGCCCTGGGGCAGGCCGGCGATCTCATTCTCCGGCTGGAACTTGGCGGTGGTGGAGCCCAGCGGGGGGAGAGGCTCGCCGCTCTCGTCGGTGCCGCCGGCAATGAAGTCGATGGTCTTCTGGTGAGCCTCGGCTACCAGAGGAATGGAGCGGATCTCCTGGCTGGGAGTCACGTCGGTCATGTCCACGATCTCCACGGAGGAGGCGGTGACGTTGTTGTCGGCATCCAGAGTCAGGTCAAAGCGGGCGATGTCCCGGCCGCCGTTGCGCACGCCGCCGATGACCACGTCGCCCTGCTTCTCATTGACCACCACATGGTTGTGGGCCACCTGGAGCACGTCGATCTCCGGGTTGTCGTCCAGGATCTTCTGGGCGGAGTCGGAGCCGCCTTCTTCGTCAAACTCAGCGTACATACCCATGTGGGCGGATACCACGATCACGTCGGCCTGGTCGCCGATCTCGTCGATGGCCTTGCCCACGGCCACGTTGGCGGCCTCATAGGTGGCATCCTCGATGCCCTCCTTGCCGCCGTCCCAGATGGGCACGTCGGGGGTAACCACGCCGATGATGGCCACCTTCACGCCGTCCTTCTCCACGATGGTCCAGCCGGCGCCGGTGACGCTCTTGCCGTCGGTGCCGGTGACGTTGGCAGCCAGCACGGGGAAGTCGGCCTGACCCAGGATGGTCTGCATAGTGGGGATGCCCCAGTTGAACTCGTGGTTGCCCAGGGTCATGGCGTCATAGCCCATATAGTTCATGGCGGTGATGACCGGGTGGGGCTCTTCGGGGGTCTTGTTGTAGATATCGTCGGTCATGATGGTGCCCTGGATATCGTCGCCCGCGTCGATGAGGATGGTGTTGGGATTCTCGGCCCGGACCTGCTGGATGTAGGTGTACAGCCGGGCCATGCCGTTGTTGGTGCTCTCGGTGTTGTCCTCATAGGAATAGCCCCAGATATTGCCGTGCATATCCGAGGTACCCAGAATGGTAATGTGCTTCTCGCTGCCGGAGGCAAAGGCCGCGGGCATCAGGGATACCAGCAGCGCCCCGGTGGCCAGCAGAGAGAGCAGCCGGCGGGAACGGTGTTTCTTCATGTGTGATCCTTCCTTCCAACCCAAATTTTACCGAGCGGTTTACTCGGTTTTCGCCACCATAGTAGCACGGTGGGACAGGGAAGTCACCTCTTTTTTCAGCTTTTTTACAGAACATTTTCAGTAAGCAGGTTTTCTGCCTGTTTATGGTTTGTTTTTTTCTTTTTCTATGGTATACTGTACACTTGCGAAGATTTTCCCGGCCTGACGCCGGGCTGAACAAAAAGGAGTACGACATGATCACTGTTTCCGACCTGACCCTGGCATACAGCGGCCAGCCCCTGTTTTCCCATGTGGACCTGCAGTTCACCAAGGGCAACTGCTACGGCATCATCGGCGCCAACGGCGCCGGCAAGTCCACCTTCCTGAAGATCCTCTCCGGCGATCTGGAGCCCACCTCCGGCGAGGTGTCCATCCTGCCCAAGACCCGTATGTCCGTTCTCAAGCAGGATCAGAACGCCTACAATGCCTACACCGTCATGGATACCGTCATCATGGGCAACAAGCGCCTGTATGACATCGGCAAGGAGAAGGACGCCCTCTACGAGAAGGAGGAAATGACCGAGGCCGACGGCATCCGGGCCTGTGAGCTGGAGGAGGAGTTTGCCGAGCTGGGCGGCTGGGAAGCCGAGAGCGACGCCTCCCGCATCCTCCAGGGCTTGGGCGTGGGCACCGAGTTCCACCAGACCTCCATGGAGACCCTGGACGCCCGTCTGAAGGTGAAGGTGCTGCTGGCTCAGGCCCTGTTCGGCAATCCCGACATCCTGCTGCTGGACGAGCCCACCAACAACCTGGACATCAACGCTGTCAACTGGCTGGAGGACTTCCTGCTGGACTTTGAGGGCACCGTCATCGTGGTCAGCCACGACCGCCATTTCCTCAACACCATCTGTACCCACATTGTGGACATCGACTACAACAAGATCAAGCTCTATGTGGGCAACTACGATTTCTGGTACGACGCCTCCCAGCTGATGCAGAACCTGATGAAGAACCAGAACAAGAAGAACGAGGAGAAGGCCCAGGAGCTGAAGGAGTTCATCTCCCGGTTCTCCGCTAACAAGTCCAAGTCCAAGCAGGCCACCGCCCGCCGGAAGCTGCTGGAAAAGATCACCCTGGAGGAGATCCCCGCCTCCTCCCGCCGCTACCCCTGGGTGGCCTTCTCCCCCGACCGGGAGGTGGGCAAGGACATCCTCTTCGTCACCGACGTGTCCAAGACCATCGACGGGGTGAAGGTGCTGGACAAGGTATCCTTCATCGTGGGCCACGGCGACAAGATCGCCTTCGTGGGCGACAACGAGAACGCCCAGACCGCCCTCTTCAAGATCCTCACCGGCGAGATGGAGCCCGATGAGGGCACCGTCAAGTGGGGCCAGACCGCTACCTTCTCCTACTTTCCCAAGGACAACACCGAATTCTTCAAGGACTGCGACGACAACCTGGTGGAGTGGCTGCGTCAGTGGTCCTCCGACCCCCACGAGGCCTACCTCCGGGGCTTCCTGGGCCGGATGCTCTTCTCCGGCGACGAGGTGTATAAGCCCGTCAAGGTCCTCTCCGGCGGTGAAAAGGTGCGCTGTATGCTCTCCCGCATGATGCTGTCCGGCGCCAACGTGCTGCTGCTGGACCAGCCCACCAACCACCTGGATCTGGAGTCCATCGCCGCTCTGAACAACGGCCTGGAGGCCGTCAAGTGCAACGTGCTGGTGGCTTCCCACGACCATCAGCTCATCCAGACCGTGTGTAACCGGGTGTTCGATTTCACCGCCGACGGTCAGCTCATCGACCGCAAGATGACCTACGACGAGTACCTGGAGAGCCAGAAGGCGGACGCATAACAAGCAAAACAGCGGGACGGCTTGCCGTCCCGCTGTTTTTATGGATTTCCGCCCCCTATAGGGCGGCGGAGATAGAAGAGCAGCCCCGCCAGATCGGCCAGTCCCCACCCGATGGGCACCGCCCACCAGATGCCCTTCAAACCGATGGCCGGGATGGGAGCCAGCAGGTAGGCCAGAGCCACCCGGGTGCCCAGGGAGATCACCGTCAGCACCACCGACACCCCGGGCCGACCCAGCCCCCGGAAGAGGCCGTAGAGCAGGAAGAGGATGCCGATGCCGCAGTAGCATAGCCCCTCGATACGCAGATACTCCACCCCGATGGCGATGATCTCAGTCTCCCCCGGCTCCACGAAGAGGGCCATCAGGGGGGCGGCGAAGAGACACACCAGCAGGGAGCTGACCACGCAGAAGAGAATGGACACTACCACGGCGGAGCGGATGCCCCGGCGGATGCGCTCCGGCTGGGAGGCTCCGGTGTTCTGGGCCACGAAGGTGGAGAAGGCGTTGCCGAAGTCCTGGACGGGCAGATAGGCGAAGGCGTCGATCTTGACGGCGGCGGCAAAGGCGGCCATCACGTTGACCCCGAAGGAGTTGACCAGCCCCTGCACCATCAGGATGCCGAAGTTCATCACCGACTGCTGCACGCAGGTGAGCAGGGAGTAGCGGATGATGCGGCCCAGCTCTCCCCGCCGGAAGGTGCAGTGCTCCCGCCCCAGGCGGAGGAGCGCCACCCGCCTCCAGCAGTAGAGCGCAATCCCGGCGGCGGACACCCCCTGAGCCAGCACCGTGGCCCCGGCGGCTCCCGCCACCCCCCAGCCCAGACCCAGTACGAACCACAGGTCCAGAGCAATGTTGAGCAGGGTGGACAGGGCCAGAAAGACCAAGGGGGCGGTGGAGTTACCCACCGACCGCAGCAGGCAGGCGAAGTAATTGTATAAGAAGGTGAAGCAGATCCCCAGCAGCACCACCCGCAGATAGGCGTGGGTGTCGGCCCAGGCCTCCGCCGGGATACGCAGCAGGGTCATCACCGGCTCCAGCAGCAGAAGCACCCCCACATTGAGGATCACCGCCACGGCGCCGATGAAGAGGAAGGAGAGGAAGAGGCAGCGCTTCAGCTCCTCCTCCCGCCGGGCCCCGTGGAGCATGGACCACAGAGCCCCGCTGCCCATACACAGCCCCAGCAGCACCGAGGTGAGGAAGGTCATCAGAGTAAAGGAGAAGCCCACCGAGGCCAGGGCGGAGGGCCCAAGGGCCCGGCCCACGATAAGGGTATCGGCAATGTTGTAGCACTGCTGCAGCAGGTTGCCCGCGATCATGGGCGCGGCAAAGTACAGCATGGGCCGGGTAATGCCGCCCCGGGTCAGATCAATCTGCATGGTCATTCCACATCCCTTTCCAGGGCATGATAGCAGGCCCGGGGAAAAAATACAAGAGTGGCCTTGCCTTTTGAGCCAGGAAACGATAAGATAAGATGTGCAAAAAAACCGTGCGTTTTTAACCATTTCGTGCTATACTACATATTCGAACTTACTTCATCCGGAAAGGATGCTGACCATGCGAAAAGAGATCCTTTTGCCCGCCATTGCGGTGGTGGGCGGCGGGGCCGGCTTCGCCCTGCGGCGCTGGGAGCTGGCTACCGCTTTTGAGGCGGACACCGGCCTGCCCATTGCCGGCGCTCCCGCCACCATGGCCCTCATCGCCCTGTCGGTGGTGGTGGCCGCCGTGCTGCTGATCCTCAGCTTTATGGGGAAGTATCCCCGATTCAGCGGCTATGACCAGGCTTTTTCTGCCAAGGACAATACCCTGTATGCCATGGCGGGGATACTCTCCGGCTTCCTGCTCATCGGGGCGGGCGGTCTGATGGCCTATGACTTTGCCACCGGGGCCAATCCCATCTACACCCGCCTCATCGTGGCGGTGCTGGCGGTGGCCTCCGGCCTGTGCGTCATGTCCACGGTGCGGGACAATTTTAAAGGGGAGAACAAGGGCAAGTACAGCGTGCCCCTGCTCATCCCGGCCTTTGCCTTCTGTGTGTGGCTCATCGCCGCCTACCAGGTGCGGGCGGGGGACCCGGTGCAGCTGGACTATGTGTACGAGCTCTTCGCCATCATCGCCGGCCTGCTGGGGCTCTACTTTATCGCCGGTTTCTCCTTTGACAAGGGTAAGTGCGTCCCCGCGGTATTCTTCTGCCTGATGGGTGTGTATTTCTCCCTGGTCACCCTGGCCGATGAGCACGACTGGGCCACCCTGGTGCTCTATGGCTTTACCATTCTCTATCTGCTGACTTCCAGCGCTTTGCTGCTGTACAATGCCGCCCGGCCTCTGCCAGAGGTGCCGGTCGAGAACGATACGGAGGGATCCTCTGATGTCTGAGAAAAAGAAATTTTATATCACCACCCCCATTTACTACCCCTCGGACAAGCTCCACATCGGCCATGCTTACTGCACTGTGGCCACCGATGCCATGGCCCGGTATAAGCGGCTGTGCGGCTATGATGTGATGTTCCTCACCGGCACCGACGAGCACGGCCAGAAGATCGAGGACAAGGCCAAGGCCGCCGGCGTCTCCCCCAAGGAGTATGTGGACAACATCGTGGAGGGCCCCCAGGGCGTCAAGGACCTGTGGAAGCTGATGAACATCTCCAACGACCGGTTCATCCGCACCACCGACGACTACCATGTGGCCGCCATCCAGAAGATCTTTAAGAAGATGTATGAGAAGGGCGACATCTACAAGGGCAAGTATGTGGGCAAGTACTGCAAGCCCTGCGAGTCCTTCTGGACCGAGAGCCAGCTGGTGGACGGCAAGTGCCCCGACTGCGGCCGTGAGGTCCAGGACGCCGAGGAGGAGGCCTACTTCTTCCGGCTGAGCAAGTACGCCGGCCGGGTCCAGGACCTGCTGGAGAACACCGACTTCCTGGAGCCCCGCAGCCGGGTCAACGAGATGGTGAACAACTTCATCAAGCCCGGCCTGGAGGACCTGTGCGTCTCCCGTACCTCCTTCCAGTGGGGCATTCCCGTGGACTTCGACCCCGGCCATGTGGTGTATGTGTGGATCGACGCCCTCTTCAACTACACCACCGCCCTGGGCTTCATGAACGACAAGTACCACGACTTTGAGAAGTACTGGCCTGCCGACGTCCACTTCATCGGCAAGGAGATCGTCCGCTTCCACTCCATCATCTGGCCCGCCATGCTCATGAGCATGGAGATGCCCCTGCCCAAGAAGGTGTTCGGCCACGGCTGGCTGCTGCTGGACGGCGGCAAGATGAGCAAGTCCAAGGGCAACGTGGTGGACCCCTATCTGCTGGCCCAGCGCTACGGCGTGGATTCCCTGCGCTACTTCCTGCTGCGGGAGTTCCCCTTCGGCACCGACGGCAACTTCTCCAATGAGGCCCTCATCGGCCGCATCAACACCGACCTGGCCAACGACCTGGGCAATCTGGTGAGCCGTACCACCGCCATGGTGGGCAAGTACTTCGGCGCGCACCTGCCTGCCGGCTGCGGTGCCACCGGAGACGAGGCGGATCTGGCCAATCTGGTGGCTCAGTCCATGGGCAATGTGGGCCTGTCCATGCAGTTCCCTGAGGACGATCCCCAGAAGTTCGACGTGGAGCTCATCGCCATGGCCGCCCAGCTGCGCAACACCTATGAGGACAAGATGGAGCAGTATGCCTTCCAGGACGCCCTGATGGAGGTATTCAAGCTCATCGGCCGGGCCAACAAGTATATCGACGAGAACAAGCCCTGGGCTCTGGCCAAGGACGAGACCCAGCAGGACCGTCTGGCCCATGTGCTGTACAATCTGCTGGAGTGCGTGCGCATTTCCGCCGTGCTCCTCACCCCCTTCATGCCCGAGACCTGCGAGAAGATCTTTGCCCAGATCGGCGCCGACGACAGCCGGCGCACCTGGGAGTCCGCCGGTGTGTGGGGCGCGCTGTCCGACCAGGCTCCCGTGAGCAAGGGTGAGAACCTCTTCCCCCGCATCGACGCTGCCAAGGAGCTGGAGGAGCTGGCCGCTCTGGAGGAGGCCGCCAAGGCGGAAGCCGCTGCCAAGGCTGAGCCCGAGTATATTACCATCGACGACTTCGCCAAGGTGAAGTTCGTCACCGCCAAGGTGCTTTCCTGCGAGGCGGTGAAGAAGAGCAAGAAGCTGCTCCGCTTCACCCTGGACTGCGGCGAGGGACAGCCCCGTCAGATTCTCTCCGGCATCCATGAGTATTACGAGCCCGAGGATCTGATCGGCAAGACCGTGGTGGCCTGCGTCAACCTGGCCCCCCGGAAGATGATGGGCCTGGAGTCCAACGGTATGCTCATCTCCGCCGTGAAGGAGGGAGCCGAGGGCCACGAGGAGCTCCACCTGCTCATGCTGGACGACAAGGTGCCCGCCGGCTGCACCCTGGGTTAATTGAAAGAAAAAAAGGAGACGCTGCACAGCAGCGTCTCCTTTTTTATAAACACTATGCAGCCAGCTCATTGTGCCGGTGGGAAGAATTCTTTATACTTTAAGAAACGGTTCAGGTTTTACAGGTCTGTCCAAGCCTGTGCCATTTCGAGAGGAAAGAAGGATCGCTATGAAAAAGGTTGTTTCCCTTGCGCTGGCCCTGGTCATGATGCTGGGCCTGTGTGCCTGCGGCGGCGGTTCCGCCGCGCCGGAAGAGGAGGACCACTCCGACGCCATCCGTCTGGCGGTACAGTCCGAGGCGGCTGTGGAGTGTATGTTCAGCTATGCCAACGTGAAGAACGTTATGGCCTCTGTGACCAATACCGATGACAACGGCGACGGCACCTATGACATCAACGGCTATATTACTGTGATCGACGACTACGGCGACCGCTACAAGGCAAAATTCGATGCCACCGTTTCTGTGGACGAGGACGGCGACGCCGACTGCGACAGCTTCAGCATGGAGACCCCCACCCGGGAGTGATACTTCCAATCCCTTCAAAACAAAGACGTGCTGCTATGCAGCACGTCTTTGTTTTTTGTTCTGTTATCGCTGGTCCAGGGGCACGAAGGGCCGCATGGGAGCCACCGCCTTGTAGGCGGGACGGATGATGCGGTTGCCCGGCTGGTAGACCTCCTCGATGCGGTGGGCGCACCAGCCCACGATACGGGCCACGGCGAACAGGGGGGTGTACAGCTCCTGAGGAATGCCCATCATCTTGTACACCATGCCGGAGAACAGGTCCACGTTGGCGCACACCACCTTGTCCTCCCCCTTGACGGAGAGGAGCACCTCGGGGGTGAGCCGCTCCACCGTCTCGTACAGCTCGAACTCGTCCAGCATCCCCTTGGTCTCAGCCAGCTTCTTGGCGAACTTCTTGAGGATGACGGCACGGGGGTCGGAGATGGTGTAGATGGCGTGGCCCATGCCGTAGATGAGGCCCGACTTGTCACCGGCCTCCTTCCGCAGCAGCTTGCCCAGGAAGGCGCGCACCTCGTCCTCGTCCTTCCAGTCCTTTACCGCGTCCTCGATGTAGCCGAACATCTCCATGACCTTCTTGTTGGCGCCGCCGTGGCGGGGACCCTTCAGGGAGCCTACAGCAGCGGCGATGGAGGAGTAGAAGTCGGTGCCGGAGGAGGAGAGCACCCGGCAGGCGAAGGCGGAGTTGTTGCCGCCGCCGTGCTCGGCGTGGAGCACCAGGCACAGGTCCAGCAGCCGGGCCTCCTGCTCGGTGAACTGGTTGTCGTGGCGGACGGAGTAGAGAAAGTTCTCCGCCACGCTGAGTCCGGCCTGAGGCCGGTGGAGGTAGAGGGACTCGTCGTCATAGTAGTGGCGCTTCACGGCAAAGGCGTGGGCCACAATGACGGGCACCCGGGCGATGAGCTGGATGGCCTGCCGCAGCTGATTGGACAGGGACATATCGTCGGGGTTGTCGTCATAGGAGTACAGGGCCAGCACCGAGCGGGCCAGCTTGTTCATCACGTCGGGACTGGGGGCCTTGATGATCATGTCCTCGGTGAACATATGGGGCAGGGTGTGGTTGTCGGTGAGCATCTGCTGGAAGGCGGTGAGCTGCTCCCGGGTGGGCAGGGTGCCGAACAGCAGCAGATAGGCGGTCTCCTCAAAGCCGAACCGGTTCTCCCGCACGAAGCCGTCCACCAGCTCCTCCACATCGATGCCCCGGTAGATCAGCTTGCCGGGGGCGGGAAAGCGCTCGCCGTCCTGGAGGTAATAGCCCAGCACGTTGCCGATCTGGGTGACGCCCGCCATGACGCCGGTGCCGTCGGCGTTGCGGAGGCCCCGCTTGACCCGATAGCGCTCGTAATCTGCCGGGTCGATCTGGTTATGTTTGCGATATTCCTGACATAGACTCTCTATGAAGTCCATGGATGTTCCCTTCTCGGCGTTTTGCATTTCCAGCCTCTCCTTTGCCCAAATTCTTTTACACGGTATTGTACAACCATTTTGCGGCACAGTCAATATGGAAAGTAAACGAAGTAAAAATTGAAATGGAATGAATCATAACTTGCAAAAAGAGGGGATGGTGTTTCCGATGAGACAGGTGGCGGCGGTTGCCCTGGCCCTGCTGCTGGCCCTATTTCTGCTGCCGCTGCTGCTGGTGCCCCAGGGGGAGGGAGCCCTGCCGGTGGAGAGCGGCAGCCTGCCCATCGACCGCACGGTGGTCACGCCGGAGCCGGCCCTGGACAGCGCCCAGCAGGTAAAGGTAAAGCGGTCTGACGGCACGGTGGAGACTATGGCCCTGGACGACTACCTGTGGGGGGTGGTGGCCGCCGAGATGCCTGCCGCCTTTGAAAGCGAGGCCCTGAAGGCCCAGGCGGTGGCCGCCCGTACTTATACCTATTCCAAAATGGAGCGGGACACCGCCGGTCACCCGGAGGCCGACCTGTGTACCGACGTGAACTGTTGCCAGGCCTACCGCACCCGGGAGGATGCCGCCGCCAGCTGGGGAACCAACGCCCAGATGTACACCGACAAGATCGCCGCCGCCGTGGCGGACACCGACGGGGTGGCGGTACTCTATGAGGGCAGCCCCATTCAGGCCGTCTTTTTCTCCTCCGCCGACGGGCGGACGGTGGACGCGGTGGAGGTGTGGGGCAATTCGGTGCCCTATCTCACCGGAGTGGACAGCCCCGAGGGGGAAGAGGTGCCCAACTACCACTCCAACGTCACCCTGACGGCGGAGGAATTTAAAACCAAGCTGTTGGCCAAGTATCCCGGGGCGGACCTGTCGGGGGACCCGTCCGGCTGGTTTTCCCATACCGTGTCTAACTCCGCCGGGGGCGTGAGCAGCGTGGACGTGGGGGGCGTCACCGTCAGCGGACAGGAGCTGCGTACCCTCTTCTCCCTGCGCTCCACCAGCTTTACCGTGTCCGCCGGGGCGGAGGGAGTGACCTTTTCGGTCACCGGCTACGGCCACGGAGTGGGCATGAGCCAGTACGGGGCCAACGCCCTGGCCCAGGAGGGCAAGAGCTATGAGGAGATTTTAAAGTGGTACTACACCGGCGTGGAGGTGGAACAGTATACGCCTGGACAACCCTGAAAGGGTTGTCCAGGCGTATTTCTATGCCGTCAGTTGTTGGATGTTGGTCTCGTTCAGCTCATACCATACTGCGTCCGCTTTTTGGTCCTGGGCCGAACAGGCGGCCTCATACTCGGTCTGGGAGACGGGCCGGCCATCCACTTCAAAGGCTTTGGGCTCCCAAGCCTCCATCTCACAGCGGATGTGCTTTTCCAGGGTAAGGCCGTCTTCCCCGAAGCGGGCGGAAGCAATGCCGTCCTCCGTGCCGGCGGTATAAGAGTAAGTAAACGTACCGTCGGTTTTCAGATACCAGAAGGTGCGCCAGTGGCTGGGATAGCCCATGATCTCGTTCCCCTCCTGACGTAAAACCACATAGCCCCCCATGTCATTGGCCACGTCGGTGACCTGGAGGACCACCTCCCGGCTTCCGTCGCCGTCCAGGTCCAGAACGGCAAACTCCGTTACAGAGGCATAGGAGCTGTAGGGACTGAAGGCAAGTGGGATGTCAGGGAGAAGGGTGGGAACTTCCTGGCCGGAGCCGTCCACACAGAGGAAGGGAGCCTGTCCCAGCAGGACATCCTGATAGGGACTTTTCCCGCTGTCTGCAAAGCAGACATAGGGAAGGGAGACGCCGGACTCCATCCAGCCCTCCCCAATGGACCAGGCCGCTTCGCCGTTCTCCGGCTCGGACACCTGGTCCAGGGTCACCAAAAAGCCTTCCGTCGACGGATCAAATCGGTATTGGTGCCACTCCGTCCGCCCCGCGCCGCTGGAGCCGCAGTGGCAGAGGATGTTGTCCTCACGCACCACATACAGGCTCCGCTCCCAGCCCTCCACCGCCAGGACGGGCTGGCCGTCCGCCAGGGTGTAGATGGCAAAGACATAGCCCTGGTCCAGATTCCAGATGTCGCCGCCCACCCAGCCCAGCAGCAGCTCCTCCGAGCCGTCTCCGTCCAAGTCCCGGCGGACATAGCCGGTCCGGTCCAGCAGGCTGTCTGTGTCATCCGTCTGCAGCCAGTAGGGACTGGTGAGAATGAGGGGCAGCTCCGGCCAGGCCTCCGGGTCGGCCTGATAACGGTCCGCCGCATCTTCGCGGCCCAGTGACAGGGCCGCCGCATACCGGGCCAGCAGGGAGGCGTAGGGGTCGGTTTCGGCGGCGGGCTCCGGGTCGGCGGCAGGCTCCGGGTTGGCGGCGGGCTGCTCACTCAGATCCACCCTCCCGCAGGCGCAGCAGGCGACTGCCAGCCCCAGCACCAGAGCGAGACAGATTGCGGCCCTGCCCGGCCTGCGATAGCCCTTGATCCCCAGCAGCCGGGCTTTCAGCCGCTTCCCCTCCTGACAGAGGGGGGCGGCCATCCAGGGGGCCGTCCTCTTGGGCCCGGCGGCCAGCAGCAACAGCAGATCCCCATAGGCCATCCGCTGCTCCGGCTCCAGGGCGCGAACCACCGCCTCGTCGCAGGACAGCTCGCAGTCCAGCGCAATGCGCCGCCCCATCCAGTGGACCAGGGGGTTGAACCAGTGGAGGCTGGTTACCAGCACCACCAGCCACTTGTAGCAGATGTCCCACCGCCGGGCATGGGTGAGCTCATGGCGGAGGGCGGCGGCCAGAGCCTGAGGAGGAAGGGACGGCCCGCCCTGGGGCAGGACAATCACCGGCCGAAAGACCCCCAGCAGCATGGGGGCGTCCACCTGGCCGCTTTGGGCCAGCCTCACCCGGCTGCCGTGGCCCAGCCCCTCAAACAGAGCCAGGGCCTCCGCCGTTGGCGGGGCGAGAGAGGCGCGGACCCGGCGGGAAAAGCGGGCATAGGCGGCGATATGCCAGAGGAAGAAGCCTGCCCCAACCGCCAGCCACAGGAAAACCAGCACGCCGGGGAGGGAAATGGCCGGGGCGGAGGGCTGGGCCGTCTCCGGTTGATCCACCGTGACCGGCTCCGACGGCGGAGTAATGGGGGCAGTCTGCGTATTTGTTTGGTCCTGCCGTTCGGGAAGAATGGTTTCCTGCCGGACCATCTCCTGGGTAGGCTGAGGGGGCTGGGGCAGAGTGATGCCGTAGCCGAAGGGGATCAAAAAGCGGAGGAGCACCGCCAGCCAGAGATAATAGGAGACGGCCCTGGGCACTCGGTTTCCCATCACTGGGCGCAGGAGCAGCAGGAGCATACACAGCAGGGAGCCGGACAGGGTGAGGGAGAGCAGGGTAAGCAGTACCTCTTTCATGTGGATTCCTCCTGATGGAACAGGGCGGACAGCTCGGCGATCTCTGCTTGGCTTAGCTGACCGTCGGACAGTAGGGAGGCCACCAACTTTTTGGCGCTGCCGTTGAACACCTGGTCCACCAGGTGGCGGGCGGACCAGCGGCCATATTGAGCCTGGGTGATGACCGCCCGGTACATTCCCCGGCGTTCCAGCTGAACGGCCCCCTTTTCGCACAGACGGCGCAGCAGGGTCTTGACGGTGGAGTCCTCCCAGCCGCACCGGGTGGACAGAATGCGGCGCAGCTCTGACAGCGGCGCCGGCTGGGGCAGGCTCCACAGGGCCTTCATAACCTCCAGCTCGGCATCCTGGATCTTCTCAGCACCAATACACATAGCGGCCTCCTTGAAAGTTTACTGTTGTAGCCTAAATAAAGATTACAATAGTAAACTTTGTTTGTCAAGGGGTTTCCGCAGCGCGGGGAAAAATTTGATGGGCTGCCTAAAAATTTTTCAGCCTGGATGGGTCAACGGCGTTGTCAAAAATAAGACCTTTTGGTATAATATCAAATTGGAAAGGTGGGTTACACCCCTTCCAAATATGACGTAAAGTGAGAGATCGCACATGAACACACGGTATGACGTTGCCATTCTGGGCTGCGGCGAAGCCGGTATTTTCGCCGGGTACGAGCTGATGCACCGCAACCCCGGCCTCAAGGTGGTGGCCCTGGATCAGGGGGCCGATATCTATACCCGCAGCTGCCCCATTGTGGCGGGCAAGGTGAAGGAGTGCGTCCACTGCAAGGTGTGCGGCACCATGTGCGGTTTTGGCGGCGCCGGCGCCTTTTCCGACGGCAAATATAACTTCACCACCGCGTTCGGCGGCTGGCTCACCGACTTCATGCCCAAGGAAGAGGTCATGAGCCTCATCGACTATGTGGACTCCATCAACATGAAGCACGGAGCCACCGACAAAGTGTTCTCCACCGATACCCCGGCGGCCCGTGCCCTGGAGAAGCGGGCCCTGGAGCACGACCTTCATCTGCTCCAGGCCCGGTGTAAGCACCTGGGTACCGAGAACAACCTGAAGATCCTGCAGAGCATCTATGAGGAGTGCCGCAAGGGTGTGGAGTTCCATTTCAACACCGCTGTCACCAAGATCATGGATCTGAAGGGGGAGGGCTACCGCCTCATCACCGAGAAGGGCGACGAGATCGACTGTACCTGGCTCATCGCCGGTCCCGGCCGCTCCGGTGCCGAGTGGTTCTCCAACCAGTGCAAGGACCTGGGCATCCAGCTCATCAACAACCAAGTGGACATCGGCGTGCGGGTGGAGCTGCCCGCCAAGGTGTTTGAGCACATCACCGACGTGGTGTACGAGTCCAAGCTGGTCTACCGCACCAAACAGTACGGCGATCAGGTGCGTACCTTCTGCATGAATCCCTACGGCCATGTGGTGGCCGAGAGCGTGGAGGGCATCAACACCGTCAACGGCCATTCCTATTCCGACCCCGCCCTCCAGAGCGAGAACACCAACTTCGCCCTGCTGGTGTCCAACCGGTTCACCCAGCCCTTCAACGAGCCCTATCGTTACGGCAAGCACATTGCCTCCCTGTCCAATATGTTGGCCGGCGGCGTGCTGGTCCAGCGCTTCGGCGATCTGGTCAGCGGCATCCGCACCAACGAGCACCGGATGAGCAAGTCCTTCGTCCGGCCCACCCTCACCGCTGCTGTCCCTGGCGACCTGTCCTTGGCTCTGCCCAAGCGTCAGCTGGACGATATCATCGAGATGATCTATCAGCTGGATAAGATTGCCCCCGGTACTGCAAACTATGACACCCTGCTCTATGGCGCTGAGGTGAAGTTCTACTCCGCCCGGCTGGCCCTGTCCGGCGAGCTGGAGACTTCTCTGCCCGGCTTCTTCGCCGTGGGCGATGGCGCGGGCGTTACCCGGGGTCTGGCTCAGGCAGGCGCCTCCGGCGTAAAGGCAGCCCAGGTGATTCTGAACCGGCTGAAATAAGCCCGCCCGGAGCCTACACAATGCGAAGCATTGCCGCCGGCGGAATTCATTTCCGCCGTGCGAATGAAATCATTAGGGCTCCCGCGGGGCCTTGGCCCCGTGGGAACGACGGCGCGGGCGTTACCCGCGGCCTGGCCCAGGCAGGCGCCTCCGGCGTGAAGGCAGCCCAGGTGATTCTGGAGCGGCTGAAATAAGCGCAACAAAAAACAGCTGCAAGCCAACGGCTTGCAGCTGTTTTTTGATTTGTTATGCAGCGGAGACACCGGTGTCGGGCAGTTGGGTCTCCTCCGGCTTCTTTACCAGGAAGGCCAGCCGCTTACAGAAGAACCGGGAGATGTAGCCCACCGTCAGGGCGCACACTACGGTGCCCTCCCGCAGGCCGTACACAGCCCCCAAATCCAGCAGGGACAGCAGGGTGGCGGCGGCCACCATGGTCAGGTCGAAGCCGGTCTTGGTCTTGCCAAAGTCCCAGTGGAATTCCTGGCTGCACACCCGGACGAAACCCTCGCAGGGGAGGATGAGTACGTTGGGGATGACCTCCAGGGCCACACCCAGTCCCAGACAGGCGCAGCCCATCAGCAGTATCACCCAGTGGCTGGCGTAGGACTGGGGCACCAGACCGCCCAGCAGCCCCATCCACAGGTCGATGCAGCAGGAGAAGAGGAAAGTAAAGGGAACCTGGAGCAGCTGGATGGGCCGGAACTTTTTACGAAGAATGAGGATCTGGCCGCCC
Source organism: Flavonifractor sp. An91 (assembly GCF_002159225.1). Taxonomy (NCBI): domain Bacteria; kingdom Bacillati; phylum Bacillota; class Clostridia; order Eubacteriales; family Oscillospiraceae; genus Flavonifractor; species Flavonifractor sp. An91. The sequence continues at coordinate 51,481 of NZ_NFHA01000011.1, forward strand.
AGCATGACGCAGTTCACCACAAAGGTGAAGGTACCCAGGGAGATGCCGGGGAACACATAGGTGAGTACATAGGCCAGGCTGGATACCGCGGAGGTGCCCATTCCGGCCAGGGTGATTAGGGAAATGCCGAGGGCCGAGCACAGGACCCCGGCCAGAAAGATCAAATAGCGCCGGAGCAGACCGGAATGAGACATCGCATACGCCTCCAAAAAATCATTTTTTAGTACTAAAAATAGTTTAGCACGATGAAAAGGAGGGTTCAAGAGACATCTTTACCAAATAAAAAAGGAAATTTTTTGTGGAATTAACAAGAGGATGGCGCAAAACAGCAACAATAATTCAGGCGTGCCGCCCAAATCAGCGGCACGCCTGAATTTCAGGATTCTTTTTTGTGGCCGGTGTGTTCCTCTTCCTCCTCCGGCGGGGGAGAGAGTTTGGTGACGGTGGCCCACTCCACCCGGCGCTCGGACAGCTCCTCCACCCGGATGTGCAGGCCGTAAATGTCCACCTCGGGGTGACTGCCGTCCTCGGGGATGACGGACAGCTGGGCGTACACCAGCCCGCCCAGAGTCTCCGATTCCTCCTCTTCCGGCATTTCCATGCCCAGGGCCTCGAAGAGCTCCTCCAGCTCGGCGGAACCGGCCACCCGCCAGCGGTCCTCCCCCAGGGGAATGATCTCCAGGTCCTCCTGGGGATCGAATTCGTCGTAGATGTTGCCCACGATCTCCTCCAGCAGGTCCTCCATGGTGACCAGGCCGGCGGTGCCGCCGTACTCGTCCACCACAATGGACAGGTGGACCTTTTTGCTCTGCATATCCCGGAACAGCAGGTCGGTGCGCACCGACTGGGGCACGAAATAGGGGCGGCGGAGCAGCTCCCGCAGAGGCTTGGGCTGGGGCTTGCGGGCGTTGATGAGCCACTCCCGGGTGGAGAGGATACCGATGATGTCGTCGGCGTCCTCCTCGTAGACGGGGAAGCGGGACAGGCCGGATTCCTCAATGGCCTTTTCGATCTTCTCCGGGGTATCCTCCGCCCGCAGCATGACCATGTCGGTGCGGTGGACCATCACGTCGGCGGCGGTCATATTGTTAAACTCGAAAATATTTTCGATCATTTCCTTCTCTTCGGTCTCAATAGCACCCTTCTCCTCACTCAGGTCGATAAGTATACGCAGCCCCTCCTCGGATACCTCCTTATCCTCATCATTGGGATTGATGCGGAAGAGCCACAGGACGGCGTTGGTGGAGATGGTAAGCAGCCAGATCAGCGGGCGCATGACGGTGGCCAGCAGACTGACCACACCGCAGGAAAAACGGGCCACCGCTTCGCTCTTTTTCATGGCCACCCGCTTGGGTACCAGTTCGCCAAAGACCAGAGTAAAGAAGGAGAGGATCACAGTGACCACGATCACAGACAGGGTACGAACCGTGGCCACCACAGGCCCGGTCAGCGCGAACGTGGATACCGCCCACTGGGTAAGGGGTCCGGCCAGATTGTCGGCGGCAAAGGCAGACCCCAGGAAACCGGCCAGGGTGATGCCGATCTGGATGGTGGAGAGAAACCGGGTGGGCATCTCTACGATCCGGAGCAGCTTGGCTGCCTTGCGGTCGCCGCCTTCGGCCTGCTTGCGGATAAGTGCCTCGTTTAATGAGATTACTGCGATCTCAGTGGCAGCAAAGTAGGCGTTGATGGCAATGAGTATGACCTGAAGAAGTAGTTGAGGCCATATGGATGACAAAATAAATTCCTCCTTAAATATATTGATCATGGAACCAGTATAACACACCGCTGAAAAAAATCCATAAGATTGCGGAAAAAAGTTGGTATCCATGTTATAATAATCACGCGTGTCGTACCTGGGGATAGGATAGTTCCTCAGCCCCAGAAAGAGCAAGGCCCCCTGTGCCGGGGACCGATGGAGTGTGAAAGAGATGGAGACAAAGAAGGTACCGGCCTGGCTGGAGCATCCGGCCGCCTTTGTAAAATGGCTGATCTTCGCGGGGATCAGCGGCCTGCTGTGCGGCGGGGTGGCCACCGCCTTTTACTATGCCTTTTCCTCGGTCACAGACCTGCGCCATGCCAATCCCTGGCTGATCTGGCTGCTGCCGGTGGGCGGTCTGGCGATTGTGCTGCTCTACCGGGTGTGCGGCATGGAGGGGGACCGGGGCACCAACTTCGTACTGGCGGCGGTGCGGGAAAACCAGCCCCTCCGGCTGCGTACCGCCCCCCTGGTCTTTGTGTCCACCGTTATCACCCATTTGGTGGGTGGTTCCTCCGGCCGGGAGGGAGCCATCCTCCAGATTGGCGGATCTATCTCCTCCAAAGTAGGCCGGTGGATGCGTCTGGATGACAAGGACAGCCGTATCATCACCATGTGCGGAATGTCGGCGGCTTTTTCCGCCCTCTTCGGCACCCCTCTGACTGCCGCCATGTTTTCTATGGAGGTCACCAGCGTGGGGGTGCTCTATTATGCCGCCATCGTGCCCTGTATTCTCTCCTCCATCATCGGCCTGTGGGTGGCCCAGCATTTCGGTGTGCCTCCCACCGCCTTTACCCTGGAGGGCATCCCCAACCTGAGCGCTGTCACCCTGCTGCAGGTCATCGGTATGGGCATCCTCTTTGCCCTGCTGTCCATTTTCTTCTGCCGGCTGATGCACGCCGCCCCCAGAATCTATGACAAGTTCCTGCCCAACCATCTGGTGCGGGCGGCGGTGGGCGGCACTCTGGTCATCGCCCTGACCTATGTGATCTGGATCTGGGACCCTGGTACTTACGACTACAACGGAGCGGGAGAGGCTATCATCCATGCCGCCATCGGGGGAAACGCCCGGCCGGAGGCGTTCTTCTTCAAGATGCTCTTTACCACCATCACTCTGGGGGCAGGCTTTAAGGGCGGTGAGATTGTGCCGGTATTCTTTACCGGTGCCACCTTCGGCTGCACCGTGGCCCCCTTCCTGGGTCTCCACCCCTCCTTCGGGGCGGGTCTGGGGATGGTGTGCGTGTTCTGCGGCGTCACCAACTGCCCCATCACCTCCCTGCTGCTCTCTCTGGAGCTCTTCGCCGGGGACAGCCTGGGGATGTTTACCGGCCAGAGCCTGTGCCTCTTCGCCGTGTGTCTGGCGGTGTCCTATATGCTGTCCGGCTATTATGGGCTGTACAGCGAGCAAAAAATCGTATATAGTAAACTGCGGCCCGAATTCATCGACAAAAAGGCCAACCAGGACCACTGAGTTTCTGGACCCATACAAAGGAGAAAACATATGCTGCGATTTGATCATTTTAATTTCAATGTTCTGGACCTGAACCGGTCCCTGGACTTTTACCGTGAGGCTCTGGAGCTGGCGCCGGTGACGGAAAAGGATGCCGAGGACGGCTCCTTCAAGCTGGTCTACCTGGGGGACGGGGAGACCGGCTTCCGGCTGGAGCTGACCTGGCTGAGGGACCGGACTGAGCCCTACGACCTGGGGGAGCAGGAGTTCCACCTGGCCTTTGTCACCGACCGCTTTGACGAGCTGCTGGAGCGGCACAAGGCCATGGGCTGCGTGTGCTTTGAAAACCCGGCCATGGGCATCTATTTCATTGAAGATCCCGACGGATACTGGATCGAGATCGTTCCCGGAAAGGAATAAGGACATGCGCAAGACCGTAACGGGAGGCCGCCTGGCCTATGCCGATCTGCTGCGGGCTGTGGCCATGCTGGCGGTCATCGTGGTCCACCTGGCAGGCTCCCAGCTGGGCAACGTGCCGGTGGGCTCAGCGGAATTTCATGTGCTCAACGCCTACGATGGGCTGACCCACTGGTGTGTGCCCGTCTTTATTATGCTGTCAGGGATGTTCCTGCTGGACCCCAAGCACAGCCTCTCCTCCTCCAAGCTGTTTTTCGGCCACATCCTGCGGATGCTGGTGGCCCTGGTGGTGTGGGGGACGGCTTACGCCCTGGTGACCCAGGTGTCGGCGGCAGGACTGAGCTGGGCCAGTATCAAGGCGGCCCTGTGGCAGGTGCTCCAGGGTAAGACCCACTTCCACCTGTGGTTTTTGTATATGATCGTGGGCCTGTACCTCATCACTCCCATTCTCCGGGCCTTTGTGCGGGGGGCCGGCCGGGCGGACTTCCACTGGTTCTTCCTGCTGTGCTTTGTGTTTGCCAACCTGCTGCCCACCCTGCTGCGGCTGCGGCCCAGTCAGACGGTGAGTTTGTGGGTGAACAGCCTGGATCTCCACCTGGTGCTGGGCTATGTGGGTTACTATGTGCTGGGTTACTATCTGAAAACCTACACCATCAGCCGGGCGGCGGAGTATCTCATCTACATCCTGGGCATCCTGGGTGCGGCAGTCACCGTGGGAGGGACTGCCTGGCTGTCCCAGCAGCGGGGCGTCTTTGCCCAGACCCTCTACAACTATGACAGCCCCAATATCGCGCTGATGAGCGTGGCTGTCTTTGTATTCTTCCGCTATGTACTGGGCGTCAGCGAGGAGCGCTCCCGCCGCCAGCGGATGAGTTCGGTGGCGCAGGTGTCCTTTGGGGTGTACCTGATCCATGTCTTTTTCCTCATCCTGCTGGACCGGCTGAACATCACCGTTCTCGCCATTCCGCCGGTGCTGGCGGTGCCCGCCCTGACGGCGGCGGTATTCCTGTGTTCCTTCGCCGTGGCCTGGCTCATCTCCAAGATCCCCCTGGTGGGGCGCTACCTGACTTAAAGGAGGCAACTGAGTGCTCTTTTCCAGTTCCGTATTTCTCTTCCTCTTCCTGCCCCTGGTGCTCATCATCTACTATGTGCCCCTGCGGAAGTTCCGGCAGGGGCAGAACGTGTTTCTGCTGCTGGCCTCCCTGGGCTTCTATGCCTGGGGCGAGCCCTGGTTTGTGCTGGTGATGATAGGGTCCATTGTGATTAACTACTTTTTCGGCCTGTGGGTAGATTACAACAAGCGGCGGGACAGATCCTACAGGGCCCCCATTTTGCTGGCCCTGCTGATCAATTTGGGTGTTCTGTTTGTATTTAAATACCTGATGTTTACTCTGGGTATTCTAAATGGCCTGGGTGCCAGCTTTGTGATCCCGGTAATCGAACTGCCCATCGGCATTTCCTTCTTTACCTTCCAGGCCCTCAGTTATGTGCTGGACGTCCATCGGGACCGAGGAAAGGTGCAGCGTTCCCCTCTGAAGGTGGGACTGTACATCTCTTTCTTTCCCCAGCTTATTGCCGGCCCCATCGTCAAATATGAGACGGTGGCCGACCAGATCGACAACCGGAAGGAGAGCTGGGAGGACTTCTCCGCCGGCTGCGCCCGGTTTGTTGTAGGCCTGGGCAAGAAGGTACTGCTGTCCAATCAGCTGGCCATCATCGCCGACCGGGCCTACGGTATGGCGGGAGACGGACTGACCACCTCCTTTGCCTGGCTGGGAGCGGTGGCTTACATCCTCCAGCTGTACAACGACTTCTCCGGCTATTCCGACATGGCCATCGGTCTGGGCAGGATGTTTGGATTTCACTTCCTGGAGAACTTCAATTATCCCTTTGCCGCCAACTCTCTGGCCGACCTGTGGCGGCGGTGGCACATCTCCCTGGCCACCTGGTTTCGGGACTATGTATATATCCCTCTTGGGGGCAGCCGAGTGGACAGCAAGGCCAAACTGATCCGCAACATCTTTATGGTGTGGCTGTGTACCGGCATCTGGCACGGAGCCAACTGGACCTATCTGGCCTGGGGCATGATCAACTTTGCCATGCTCATGCTGGAGAAATACGGCGGCCTGGGCCGGGGCTGGCCCAAGTTCTTCCGGTGGCTCTATCCCCTGATGACCTTCCTGCTCACCTGTGTGTTCTTCCGTTCGGACAGCATCGGCGCGGCCCTGCAGTATTTCCAGGCCATGTTCGGCTTCGGCGCCGGGCTGGGAGACGGGCTGACTGTGCTCTATCTCACCGAATGCTGGCTGCCTCTGCTGGCCGCGGTGGTCTTTGCGGCTCCGGTGGCCCCCAAGCTGCGGGACTGGGCCAGCAAGCGCAACTGTGTGCTGCTGGATCTTGGCTACGCCCTGCTCATTGCCGGGGTGTTCCTGGTGTCGGCCAGCTTTATCATCAAGGGCACCTATAATCCCTTTATCTACTTCAACTTCTGACAAGGAGCGGCTCAATGAAACGACGCAATACCATAACCGCCTGCCTGTTCCTGCTGCTGATGGCGGGAGGCTTCGTGCTGCTGCTCACCTCCTTTTTGGGGCGGGAGGGCAGCTTTGAGGCCCTGCTCAAGACCTTTGCCAAGGACAAGGATGTGACTACCTTCCTGGCCCAGGCGGAGACCGCCGTCAATCAGGATCTGGACCGGGACCATCTGTTCATCCAGCTCTACGGCGGCATCCAGCGTATCACCGGCCGCAGGATGGTGGAGGATGCGGTGGATGAAAACACCGTGGTCAAGCTGTCCACCGGGGCGCTGAACTTCGTCAAGCCGGACAGCACCGCCCAGCCTGCGGAAAGCGTGGAGGCCAACGCCGCTGCTACGGCCGATCTGGCCCAGGCGCTGGAGGAGCAGGGTATTCCCTATCTCTTCGTGATGGCGCCCCAGAAGATCCAGCGGGGGCAGGACTTGCTGCCTGTAGGCATGGCGGAGAACGGAAACTCCACTGCCGATGCCTTCCTGGAGGAACTGGATCAGTCGGGGACCAGCTATTTCGATCTGCGGCCCTTCTTTGAGAGCAACGGAATCTACTCCGGCTGGTTCTTCAATACCGACCACCACTGGAAGCCGGAGGCCGCCTTCTTTGCCTGGCAGAACCTGGCCCAGCTGCTGGACCACAACTATGGGTTCGTCACCCCATCCTATCTTACCGACCCCGCCAACTGGTCCACCGCGGTGCTGGAGGACTTTTTCCTGGGCAGCCAGGGCAAACGGGTGGGGTCCCTCTACGCCGGGGTGGACGATTTCACCATCTATACCCCCAAATTTGAGACCAATCTTACCTATGCCAGCACCGACGGCGGCTTTGAGCGCACCGGCCCCTTCAACCAGTCGGTGTGCTTCCCCGAGCGGGTGGAGCAGATGGACTGGTTCAACGGCAACCCCTACACCTACTACTCCGGCGGCGACTACGGTATGGCCACCATGACCAACCACAACAACCCCAACGGGCCCAGGATCGTGCTGCTGCGGGAGTCCTTCTCCTGCGCGCTGGCCCCCTTCCTGGCCCTGTCCTGTTCGGAGCTGACCACCATCGACCTGCGCTACTACCAGGGGGATCTGATGGAGACCCTTGAGGCGCTGGAGCCCGATCTGGTGATGACCATGTATGCCGCCAGCTCTACCGGCCTGGAGAATATGTTTGCTTTTGAAGGAACGGAGTGAACCAAGTGGAACTGAGTGAGCGCAGGCCCTCCCTGCGGCGGCTGGACTATCACTATATTGCCATGCAGGCGGGCTTCTGGGCTATGTTTGCTGCCATTGTGGCCTACCAGACCGCTCTGCTGCTGGAGCGGGGCTTCTCCAACAGCGAGGCGGGATTGATGACGGCGGTGCGCTGTCTGGCGGGCATCGTGTTTCAGCCCCTGCTGGGAGGCTTTGCCGACCGGCATCCCCGCATTCCCCTGAAGTATATCGTGGGCCTGTCCCTGCTCATCTCGGTGGCGGCGGGAGCCTGGTACTGGCTGTCCCCCGGCATGGGCCTGTGGGAGACCACGCTGGTGTGGGTGGTCATCGGCGGCCTGGAGGTGTCCTCCTATCCCCTAATGGACGCCATGGCGGTGCAGTTTATCAATGAAGGTATGCCCATCCGCTACAGCCTGGGCCGTGGCATCGGGTCCCTGGCCTACGCGGTGGTGTGCGTGGTGCTGGGCTTTCAGGCGGGCCGGATGGGCATGGAGAGCACCCTGCTCACCCATCTGGCCCTGGTGGTGCTGGAGATCCTGCTGGTGGTCACCTACCCGGCTTACCGGGGCAAGGGTGGACCGGCCGGGGAGGAGGGCCCCAAGCCCCAGTCCGCTCTGTCCCTGCTGCGGAGCAATCCCTGCTTTACCCTGATGCTGGTGGGGGTGTTCCTGGGCCTTACCGGCATCATGCCTCTGTCCAACTTCCTGGTGAACATCGTCAACAGCCGGGGAGGCACCGACTCCGACCTGGGTATTGCCCTCTTCCTGATGGGAGCCTCCGAACTGCCCACCGCCTTCTTCTTCCAGAAGCTGCTGCGGCGGCTGGGCAGCGGAAAGCTGCTGATGCTGAGTATGATCTTCGGCACTCTGAAAGGTGTGCTGCTGCTGTGTACCTTTAACTGCCTGGGTGTACTGGCGGTTCAGCCCATTCAGGTGCTGGGCTACGGCCTGTTTACCCCGGCCTCGGTGTACTTCGTCAACGAGTCGGTGCCCGCCGCCGACCGGGTGCGGGGGCAGACCGTGATGATGGTGGCCTCCAACGGCCTGGGCGGCATGATGGGCGGTGTGCTGGCCGGCTGGACTCTGGATCTGGGGGGCGTCAATCTGATGCTGGCGGCCTGCATTGCCTCGGGCTGCCTGGGTGTGCTCTTCTGTCTGGCGGCCCTGCGGCTGTCTCGCGGAAAGAGAAACCAGTTAGTATAGCTTTAGGTGCCGCTAAAATGGTAAGCAAACACAAAATAGTGGAAAAAAAGGCTGTTCCTGAGTGAAGGGACAGTCTTTTTTTATGCTTAGCGCGTATCAACTGTAAATATTTCTGATAAAAACCTCCGAAAGTTGGTTAAAATGAAAATTACCTCTATGCAAAACGGAAAGATTGGTGTATGATAGTCCCGGATTTTTTTAGAGTCATATTTGCATACCTATGGAGGTAGGAAATGAGAAAGACAAAAATCATCTGCACCCTGGGTCCCGCTGTGGACAATGAGGAGACCATCCGTCAGCTGATTCTGGCTGGTATGGACGCCGCCCGCTTCAACTTCTCTCACGGCAGCCACGCCGAGCAGCTGGCCCGGCTGACCATGTTGAAGTCCGTCCGGGACACCCTGGGCCGCCCTGTGGCCACCATTCTGGATACCAAGGGCCCTGAGATCCGTATCAAGTCCTTTGTGAACGGCCCCGTGACCCTGGAGAAGGGTCAGGAGTTTGTCCTGAGCACCGATGAGGTGGAGGGCAGCGAGAAGCAGGTGTCCGTGACTTATCTGAATCTGCATGAAGAAGTGGGCCCCGGCTGCCGCATCCTGGTGGATGACGGTCTGATCGAGCTGCTGGTGGAGAAGGTGGAAGGCCACAACATCCACTGCACCGTGGAGAACGGCGGCCCCCTGTCCAATAACAAGTCCATCAACATCCCCGATGTGAGCATCATGCTCCCCTCCCTCACCGAGAAGGACAAGGATGACCTGAAGTTTGCTGCCGAGAACGACTTCGACTTTATTGCCGCTTCCTTCGTTCGGAAGGCCAGCGACGTGGAGGATATCCGCGCCGAGCTGAACAAGCATGAGGGCGGCGAGAACATCCGCATCATTGCCAAGATTGAGAACCGGGAAGGCGTGGACAACCTGGAGTCCATCCTCGAGGCCGCTGACGGCGTCATGGTGGCCCGCGGCGACCTGGGCGTGGAGATCCCCGCCCATGAGGTGCCCATCCTCCAGAAGAAGATGATCAAGGCCACCATCCGGCAGGGCAAGCCCGTTATCACCGCCACCCAGATGCTGGACTCCATGATCCGCAATCCCCGTCCCACCCGTGCCGAGGTGTCCGACGTGGCCAACGCCGTGTTTGACGGCACTTCCTGCGTGATGCTGTCCGGCGAGACCGCCTCCGGCAAGTACCCCGTGGAGGCTCTTCAGACCATGGTGGACGTGGTCACCTCCGCCGAGAACTCCATCCGCTACTGGAACCGTTTCCGTGAGCGCAACCTGCTGCCTGAGATCGGCGGCATCAACGACGCCATCACCCACTCCTGCTGCCTGACCGCTATGGACCTGAACGCCACCGCTATCCTGGCGGCCACCAAGTCCGGCTACACCGCCAAGGTGATCTCCCGTTTCCGTCCCGCCTGCCCCATCGTGGCTCTGTGCCAGAACGAGTCTACCCGCCGTCAGCTGGCCATCTCCTGGGGCGTGAAGCCCCTGCTGTCCGGCGAGGTGGATTCCACCGACCGGATGTTCTCCATGGCCGTGGACGTGGCCCGCAAGGAGGGCATCGTGAAGCCCGGCGAGACCGTGGTCATCACCGCCGGCGTGCCTCTGGGCAAGTCCGGTACCACCAACCTCATCAAGGCTGAAGTGGTGGCTGAGCCTGTGTAACAGGCTTCTGAGCCCGCTTGACCGAAATAAAAAAGGACCCGCTGCAACAGCAGCGGGTCCTTTTTTATTTCAGCTTAGCCGCCCATGTAGGAGAAGTGCATATAGTCGTGGTAGCCGGTGGCGTCGTCGCTGTCGGCGGCCCAGGCGTCGCCGCCCCAGCTCCAGCCGTGGGCCTCGAAGATACGGACCACCGAGCTGTCCGGAGCGATGGAGTAGGGGTTGGTCCCCGGCTCCCAGCAGCTGCCCACCAGCACCTGACCGTCCCGGATCTGGTAGTTCTCATTGGCGTTCAGGTCAATGGCGGTGCCGCAGTTGTGCTCGCCGGTGGTACCCTCCACATAGCGGAAGCTGCTGGTGCCGTTGATGGGGAACTGCTCCGGGTCATTGTAGATCTCGGTAAAGATGGCCTTTACATCGTCGGCAATGGCGGCGTGGACCTGGAGGGTGGTGGTAGAGGCCTTTTTCACCCCGTTGGACAGCGTCCAGATGGGTACCGTAATGGTGGTCATAGCGGCCTGGGCCTCCGCCTGGCTGTCAAAGCGGCGCTTTTCCGTAGAGCCGAAGAGCAGGTTGTGCTTGGCTTCGTTCTCGCCCTGCATGGACAGCCAGAAGGGCTGGGTCCAGTAGTCGTCCGCGCTGGCCAGTCCCTGGTCCACCTTGTCCCAGAAGTCGGCTTCCTCCCGCTCGGCCTGGGTCATGGGCCGGTACTGGGCACAGTAGCTGGCGCAGGCGGAGGTCACAGTGCCGCCCCCCTGAAATCCATCAAAGACATAGTATTGGGGGGCGTCCTCCAGCAGGCCGTATAGGTAGGCCCCGACCTCGGTTACATACTCCTGGCGGAACAGCTCCTGACCGCTCTCGCTGTCCACTCCGTACAGCGTGATGGTGACGGTCTCGCCGGTCCGGGCCCGGTCCACCACATTTAGGGTGCGCATCAGTAGCACCGTGCCGTCGCACCGCTGGATGGGATCGGTTCGGCCAAAGGAGCCGTCGGGCTTGCCGGAGGATACCTGAGTGTCAGCCAGAGCGGATACCGCCGCCTGATGGACCTCATCCATCTGGTCAAAGTCGGTGAAGAGGGCCTCATTTTCCGGATGGGCGTATTTCTCCTGGATCTCTTCCGGCATGGCGCGGTAGAGCAACATCGCCGCGTCCTCCCGGGTAATGCTCTCCCCCAGTTGCTCGGGGCTGACAGACAGGGCATCCTCCTCCCGCAGGATGCCGGCGGATGCTGCCGCCAAATAGCCCGCCTCATCCCAGGCCGCTCCCTGGTCCAGGGCGCTCTGGTAGTCGTCGGGGGCGAAGGTCCGGGTGACCAGAGCCAGGAACTGGCCCCAGCTCATGGTGAGGGCAGGGGCCAGCTGGTTGTTTCCCACCCCCTGAAGGATGCCCAGCTCCACCGCCCGGGTCATCTCCTCGTAGGCCCAGTGGTCCTGACCCAGATCGGCGTACTCCGCCGCCTGGGTGGGCAGGACGGACAGGGACATGACCCCGGCCAGAGCCAGGGCGCTTACTTTCACACACCAGTTGCGTACCATCATAATCAGACTTCCTTTCTCTCTTTTGATCCATAGAACGGATGGTGGCTTTCTCTTGTTAGTGATGCCGGGGAAAGGGACGGTTTTATCTTCAGCAAAATTTTTTGAAAAATGTCGATGTCGGTCGAGGACTTAGCAAACCATATCCTACCGTATTTTGGTGCAAAATACAATGGTGCCAAAAAGGACTTTACAAAAACTAAAATGTGCAGTATAATTTAACAACCGACACTGACGCGAAAGGGGTAACAGCCTGACGGGAAAGGGTCGCCGGACAGAACGAACGTATGCTGTGGCGCACCCTTTTTGGGTGCGCCATTTGTCATTTTTTGCAAGGAGGAAATTGCTATGGAAGAGACCCGCGTGGCCCTGCTGGGCGTGGTGGTGGAGAACCCAGACTCCGTGGAGGAGCTCAACGCCCTGCTCCACGAATACAAGGACTATATCATCGGCCGGATGGGCATCCCCTACCGGGAACGGAAGGTGAACATCATCTCCATCGTGCTGGACGCCCCCGCCGATGCCATCAGCGCCCTGTCCGGCAAGGCCGGTATGCTGCCCGGAGTGAGCTGCAAGGCGGTGTACTCCAGGCTGCCCAATGAGTGAGCTGCTGGACAAGCTGTGCCGTCAGCGGCGGCTGGACCGGGACGAGTGGCGAACCCTGCTGGCCGGTCGGCACAGCCTGGATCAGCAGGACCTCTTTGCCCGGGGACTGGAGGAGCGCCGCCGGTGGTACGGAGACCAGATCTACGTCCGGGGGTTAATTGAGTGTAGTAATATCTGCAAAAATAACTGTCTGTATTGTGGTATCCGGCGGGATAACCGCCATGCAACCCGTTACCGGCTGGACCGGGACACCATTCTGGCCTGCTGCGAAAAGGGCTACGGCTGGGGCTTTCGCACCTTCGTGCTCCAGGGAGGCGAGGACCCGGGGCTCACCCCGGACTGGGTGGCGGAGACGGTGGCGGCCATCAAGGAACGCTTTCCGGACTGCGCCGTGACCCTCTCCCTGGGGGAGTTCGAGCGGGAAGTGTACCAGCTGTGGTTTGACGCCGGAGCCGACCGCTACCTCCTCCGCCACGAGACCGCCGACCCCGTCCACTATGGAAAACTCCACCCGCCGGAGCTGACCCTGGAGCACCGGCTGAACTGCCTGCGTACCCTGAAGGACATCGGCTACCAGGTGGGGGCCGGGTTCATGGTGGGCTCTCCGGGCCAAACGGCGGACACTCTGGCGGAAGATTTCTGCTTCCTCCAGGACTTCCAGCCCCACATGGTGGGCCTGGGGCCCTTCATCCCTCAAAAGGACACCCCCTTTGCCGGGGAGAAGGCGGGCACCCTGGAGGACACCCTGATTTTGCTCTCTCTGGTGCGGCTCACCTTACCCAAGGTGCTGCTGCCCGCCACTACCGCCCTAGGCACCATCCATCCCCAGGGCCGGGAGCTGGGCATTCTGGCAGGGGCCAACGTGGTGATGCCCAATCTGTCGCCCCCTGCCGCCCGGGACAAGTACACCCTTTATGACAACAAGCTCTGCACGGGCGACGAGGCCGCCGAGCACCTGGCGGGCCTGAAACAGCGCCTGGCCGCCATCGGCTGCACCGTGGCCGTCCACCGTGGAGACTTTCCTGATTAGAAAGAGAAAAAACTGACGGGGAAGGGTTTTGCCCTGACCCAAAAGAAAGGAAGTAATCCCAATGTACGATCCCAAATCCAGAAAAGCAGAGGACTTCATCAATCACCAGGAGATCCTGGATTCCCTGGCCTACGCCGACGCCCACAAGAACGACGTGGCCGTCATTGACGCCATCCTGGAGAAGGCAAAGCTCCGCAAGGGCCTGACCCACCGGGAGGCCTCGGTGCTGCTGGCCTGTGAGCTGGAGGACAAGAACCAGGAGATCTATGAGCTGGCCCGCCAGATCAAGAAGGACTTCTATGGCGACCGCATCGTCATGTTCGCCCCCCTGTACCTGTCCAACTACTGCGTCAACGGCTGCCTCTACTGCCCCTACCACGCCAAGAATAAGCACATCCCCCGCAAGAAGCTGACCCAGGAGGAGATCAAGGCCGAGGTTATCGCTCTCCAGGACATGGGCCACAAGCGGCTGGCGCTGGAGGCGGGCGAGGACCCGGTGAACAATCCTCTGGAGTACATTCTGGAGTCCATCAAGACCATCTACTCCATCAAGCACAAGAACGGCGCCATCCGCCGGGTGAACGTGAACATCGCCGCCACCACGGTGGAGGACTACCGCAAGCTGAAGGAGGCCGGGATCGGCACCTATATCCTGTTCCAGGAGACCTACCACAAGGAGAGCTATGAGAAGCTCCACCCCACCGGACCCAAGAGCAACTACGCCTATCACACCGAGGCCCACGACCGGGCCATGGAGGGCGGCATCGACGACGTGGGCCTGGGTGTGCTCTTCGGCCTGGAGCTCTACCGCTACGAGTTTGCCGGTCTGCTGATGCACGCCGAGCATCTGGAGGCAGTGTTCGGGGTAGGCCCCCACACCATCAGCGTACCCCGTGTGTGCCCCGCCGACGACATCGACCCCGGCGCCTTTGACAACGGCATCTCCGACGAGATCTTTGAGAAGATCGTGGCCTGCATCCGGGTGGCAGTACCCTACACCGGCATGATCATCTCCACCCGTGAGTCCCAGAAGGTGCGCCAGCGGGTGCTGGAGCTGGGCATCTCCCAGATCTCCGGCGGGTCCCGCACCAGCGTGGGCGGCTATGTGGAGCAGGAGCCGGAGGAGGAGTCCTCCGCCCAGTTCGACGTGTCCGACACCCGTACCCTGGACGAGGTGGTGCGCTGGCTGATGGAGCTGGGCTATGTGCCCTCCTTCTGTACCGCCTGCTACCGGGAGGGCCGCACCGGCGACCGGTTTATGTCTCTGTGCAAGGCGGGCCAGATCCAGAACTGCTGCCTGCCCAACGCCCTCATGACCTTGAAGGAGTACCTGATGGACTATGCCGCTCCCGAGACCAAAGCTGTGGGTGAAAAGGTCATCGCCCAGCAGCAGGCCTACATCACCAACCCCAAGGTGAAGGAGATCGTGGCTGAACGGCTGGTGAAGATCGCCCAGGGCGAGCGGGATTTCCGGTTCTGATTCTATGACTTGAATGTTCGCAACGGGGCGGCCTCCGGGCCGCCCTGTCTGCTATCCGAATAAGGAGGTCTTTCCTATGAGCCTGAATGCCACCCCCGCAGGCGAGCGGGTCCACATCGCCTTTTTCGGCCGGCGCAACGCCGGTAAGTCCAGCCTGGTCAATGCCTTCACCGGCCAGGATCTGGCCATCGTGTCCGACGTGAAGGGCACCACCACCGACCCGGTGTACAAGGCCATGGAGCTGCTCCCCCTGGGCCCGGTGCAGATCATCGACACCCCCGGCATCGACGACGAGGGCGCCCTGGGTGAACTGCGGGTGAAAAAAACCCGGCAGGTCCTCAATAAAACCGACCTGGCCATTCTGGTGGCCGACGCCACCCAGCCTCTGGGCAAGGCAGAGGAGGAACTGATTTCTCTTATCAAGGATAAGGGCATCCCCTATCTGCTGGTCTGGAACAAGGCCGACCTGCTGGACAGCGTGCCCGAGGAGGGGGAGAATACCCTGTGGGTCAGCGCCCTCACCGGGCTCCACATTCACGAATTGAAGGAGAAGGCCGCCCGGCTGGCAGGGCAGGAGGGCCCCAAGCGCCCCCTGATTGCCGATCTCTTGCAGCCCGGCGACACGGTGGTGCTGGTGGTGCCCATCGACAAGGCGGCCCCCAAGGGCCGGTTGATCCTGCCCCAGCAGCAGACCATCCGGGACGTGCTGGAGGCGGGAGCTGCCGCCCTGGTGTGCCGGGACACCGAGCTGGCCCTCACCCTGGCGGGGCTGCCCAAGCCGCCCCGGCTGGTGGTCACCGACAGCCAGGTGTTCGGCAAGGTGGCCCAGATCGTGCCCCGTGACGTGCCCCTCACCTCCTTCTCCATCCTCATGGCCCGATACAAGGGGGATCTGGCCCTCACGGTGGAGGGGGCCAGGGCGGTACGGGAGCTGAAGACCGGGGACAGGGTGCTCATCGCCGAGGGCTGCACCCACCACCGCCAGTGCGAGGACATCGGCACCGTGAAGCTGCCCCGCTGGATTCACGAGGCCACCGGTGTGGAGCCGGACTACACCTTCTGCTCCGGCCGGGAGTACCCGGAGGACCTGACCCCCTACAAGCTGGTGATCCACTGCGGGGGCTGCACCCTGGGGGAGCGGGAGATGAAGTACCGCCAGCGCACCGCCGCCGACCAGGCCATCCCCATTACCAACTACGGGATTTTGATCGCCTCCCTCAACGGCATTTTGGAGCGCACCCTGGAGCCCTTCCCGGAATTTCAAGTATGAAAAAAGGACCGCTGCACCGCAGCGGTCCTTTTTCTATGGATTAGTCCTGATAGATCTCCTTGGCGTACCGGACGGTGGCCATGGCGTCCTTGGCGTAGCAGTCCGCCCCGATCTGGTCGGCGTAGGCGGGGGTCAGCACCGCGCCGCCCACCACGATCTTCACCTGGGGGCAGGTTTCCCGCAGCTGGCGGATGGTCTCCTCCATGCTCACCACGGTGGTGGTCATCAGGGCGCTGAGGCCCACCAGTTTTACGCCGGGCTGACCGGCGGCCTCCACAATGCGCTCCGGGGCCACGTCCCGGCCCAGATCGATGACGGTGAAGCTGTAGTTTTCCAGCAGCACCTTGACAATGTTCTTGCCGATGTCGTGGATGTCCCCCTTGACGGTGGCCAGCACCACGGCCCCCTGGCTGGGCCGGTCCTCGCCGGACATGGCGTTCTGCACCACTTCAAAAGCGGCCTTGGCGGCCTCGGCGCTCATGAGCAGCTGGGGCAGGAAGAGGGTGCCCTTCTCAAAGCCCTGACCCACCTGGTCCAGGGCGGGGATGAGCACGCTGTCCACGATGTCCAGGGGGGGCTTGCCGCCGTCCAGGGCGGCCTGAGCGGCCTGGGCCGCTCCCTCCTTGCTGCCCCGCAGGACGCAGTCGGTGAGGGAGGGACCATCCCCGGCGGCCACCGGGGCGGCAGGAGTTTCCTGCCCGCCGTAGGCGGCGATGTAGCGGCCGCACTGGGGGTCCAGACCCATCAGGGCCTGATAGCCCCGCCAGGCCCCCATCATGGCGGCGTTGTTGGGGTTGAGAATGGCGCAGTCCAGCCCCTGCTGGAGGGCCATGGTAAAGAAAGCGGTGTTCACCAGCTCCCGCTTGGGGAGGCCAAAGGACACGTTGGACACGCCCAGGATGGTGGATACCCACAGCTCCTTCTTGATGCGGCCCACCGCCTCCAGGGTGACTTTGGCGGCCTCCGGTTCAGAGGAGATGGTGAGGGTCAGGGGATCGATGACAATCTCCTTTCTGGGAATGCCGTACTGGGCGGCGGTGTCGCAGATCTTTTTGGCAATGGCCAGCCGGCCCTCCGCCGTGGGAGGGATACCGTTCTCGTCCAGGGCCAGGCCCACCACCACGCCGCCGTACTTCTTCACCAGGGGGAAGAGGGCGGCCATGCTCTCGGCCTTGCCGGACACCGAGTTGAGCATGGGCTTGCCGTTGTAGCGGCGCATGGCCCGCTCCATGGCCTCCGGGTCGGAGGTGTCCAGCTGGAGGGGGAGGGGGAGGACCGCCTGGAGGGACTCCATCACCTCCACCAGCAGGGCGGGCTCGTCGATCTCGGGCAGGCCCACATTCACGTCCAGCACCTGGGCCCCCGCCTCCTCCTGGGCAAAGGCCTCGTTGAGGAGGTACTCAATGTTGTGGTCCCGCAGGGCCTGCTGGAACTTCTTCTTGCCGGTGGGATTGATGCGCTCGCCGATGACCACGGGGGCGGGGCCGATCTCCACCGCCTGGGCGTAAGAGGACACCAGAGTGCGGCCGCGGTCTACGGCAGGGGTGAAGGGCTTGTCCCGGCATACCTCCACGGCTGCCCTGATGTGGTCGGGGGTGGTGCCGCAGCAGCCGCCCAGGATCTGGACCCCCAGGTCGGCAATGGTACCCATGTGGACGGCAAACTCCGCCGGGCCCACATCGAAGACGGTGCAGCCGTCGCAGGCGTGGGGCAGACCGGCGTTGGGGTTGACGATCAGGGGCACCGAGGCATATTCCACCAGCTGCTTGACGATGGGCAGCATCTGAGCGGGGCCCAGGCCGCAGTTGACGCCCAGGGCGTCTACCCCCAGGCCCTCCAGCAGGGCCACGGTGGAGGCGGGGGTGCCGCCGGTGAGCAGCTTGCCGTTCTCACCGTACACGGTGGTCACCACCACCGGCAGGTCGCAGTTCTCCTTGGCGGCCAGCACGGCGGCCTTGGCCTCGTAGGAGTCGCTCATGGTCTCAATGAGCACCAGGTCGGCTCCGGCGGCGGCCCCTGCCCGTACCACCTGGGCGTACAGGGCCACCGCGTCCTCAAAGTCCAGGTCGCCCATGGGCTTGAGCAGCTTGCCGGTGGGCCCCATGTCCAGGGCCACGAACACGTCGGGCCGGGGGTCGGCATCTCTGGCCTCGCAGGCCAGCCGCACACCGGCGGTCACCAGCTCCTCCAGGTCGAACTGACCGCCGGCGGGGAACTTCAGGGCGTTGGCCCCGAAGGTGTTGGTGCACAGGATGTTGCTCCCTGCCGCCAGGTAGGCCCGGTGGAGGTTGGAAATGCGGTCCGGGTGGAGCAGGTTCCAGGTCTCGGGCAGCTCGCCGCCCTTCAGGCCCTGGGCCTGGAGCAGGGTGCCGGTGCCGCCGTCAAAAAACAGGCGCTGGCTGTGCAGCGCGTTCAAAAAGGTCATGGGATCATCTCCTAAAGGCGCAGTTGGTTTTGGAACAGGTGGCGCAGCCCCCGGCGTGGCATTTGCCCGGGGTGTCGGCTATACCAATCACCGCCGTCACCGACTTCACGGGGGCCAGCAGGCAGGTGTCGGTGGCGGTAAGGCCGATCTTCCGGGGGCCGTCCAGCCGCCGCAGCAGCTCGGGTTGGGCGGTGAGGGGGAAGTCCCCGTAGCCGGGGCTGAACCGGGGCCGCAGATATTTGCCGGGATAGCGCTGGGCAAGCTGGTCGCAGGCGTGGTCGCACACCGCCTCGATGAGGGCGGCTGCCGCCGCCTGGTCCATGGCGGCCCGGGCCACCTGGCCCGCCGCCGAGCGGGCGATAAGCCGGTCTACCCCCACCCCCAGGGTGGCCCCGAAGAGGAGGGCGGCGGTGCAGCCCTCCAGATGGGAGCGCAGCTTTTCGCTATCAATGGACCAGTCCCCCAGCTCCACCCCGCCGGGGCGGAGGGTGAGGGGGACCTCCACAGCCGTCCACCGGGGGTCGGCGGCCCCCTCCACCGCCTGGATGCGCTCGTCCAGCAGGGCGGCGGTGGTCTCGTCGGGCTGTGCGCCCCGGTAGCCCAGATAGCGCAGGGCCTCGGACCGGGGGGTGTGGATCATTTCAGAACCTCCGACAGGCTGGACTGGATGGAGGCGGCGATCTCCGGCTTGTTCATGGAGTAGATGTGGATGTGCTCCACGCCGTTGGCGATGAGGTCGATGATCTGCTCGGCGGCGTAGGCCACACCGGCCTGGCGCATGGCGGCGGGGTTGTCCCCGAACCGGTCCACAATGGCCTTGAACCGCTCGGGCAGGTAGGTGCCGGACAACTTGCAGATGCGGGCGATCTGCTTGCCGTTGGTCACCGGCATGATGCCCGCCACCACCGGCACGGTGATCCCCTTCTCCCGGATACGGTAGAGGAAGTTGTAGAGGATGTTGTTGTCAAAGAACATCTGGGTGGTGAGGAACTGGCAGCCCGCCTCCACCTTGGCCTTCAGGTGGTCGATGTCGGCATTCTTGGTGGGGGACTCGGGGTGTCCCTCGGGGTAGCAGGCGCCGCCGATGCAGAAGTCGCCGTGGGCCTTGATGTCGCGCACCAGCTGGGCGGCGTACTGGTAGTCGTGGGCGGGAGCGCCTCCCTCGGGGATGTCGCCCCGGAGGGCCAGCACGTTCTGGATGCCCTTCTCCTTCAGATGCTCCAGCACCTGGGCCACGTGGTCACGGGTGGAGGAGGCGCAGGTCAGGTGGGCCAGCACATCCACGCCGTACTGCTGCTGGATGCCGGCGGCAATACCCACGGTGTAGTCGCTGGTGCCGCCGCCGGCGCCGTAGGTCACGCTCATAAAGTCAGGCCGCAGGGCGGCGATGTCCTGGGTGGCCTTGGCTACCGAGTCATAGGTGTCGCTGGTCTTGGGGGGGAAAACCTCAAAGGACAGGGTGGGGCGGTCCTGGTTCAAAATGTCAATAATCTTCATGGAAGCAGCTCCTTCGCTTGGGGAATTAGGAAACATTATATCACAGACGGGGGAAAAATCCTATCGCTTACCAAAAAGAAAGGGCCGGCTGTTTGACAGCTGGCCCTCTTGTGCGTGTTACTTCTGTTCGGCCTCCCGCTCCCGGTCGGCCATGGCTTTGGCAATCTCCTGGAATTTGGCGGCGATGTAGCCGTAGTTCTCCCGCTTGTGGGGGAGGGTACAGTTGCTGCAATCCTTGATGCCGCTGTCCAGGTACTTGAAGTTGCCGCCGCAGTCCCGGCCCAGCATATACAGCGGGCAGTAGCAGAACAGGCAGTTGAAATCCTGGCCCTCGGGGACCTTGTGGCAGGGGTAGTACTCGCACTCCTTGTTGGTGTAGAAGGAGAAGTGCTTGCCCTCCCAATAGGGTTTGTTCTCTTCCATGACCGCGCCCCTTTCCGTGTCATTCTGTTCTTCCATGATACACGGAGAGGACGGGGTATGTCAAGAAACTTAGGCCTTGCCCGCCGCCTTCAGGCCCGCCAGCACACGGCCGGGGGTCAGGGGGAACTCGTGGAAGCGCACACCGGTGGCGTCGGCCACCGCGTTGCCGATGGCGGCCAGGGTGGGGTTGACGCCGCACTCGCCGATGCCGATGATGCCGAACACACCGGAGGGGTCCGGATTCTCCACCAGGATGGACTCGATCTCCGGCCTGTCGTCGGCGGTGGGCAGCATATAGGAGTGGAAGCCCTTGTTGTAGAAGCCCTTACCCTCCACATAGGTCATCTCCTCCCGGACGGCATAGCCCACGCCCTGGAGCACGCCGCCTTCGATCTGGCCGCGGCACAGAGGCGGGTTGACCGCCTTGCCCACGTCGTGGGCGGCGGCTACCTTGATGACCTTCACCATGCCGGTCTCCATGTCCACCTCCACCTCGGCGGCCTGGGCGTAGAAGGGGAGACAGTTGGGGGGCACCTGGCAGGAGGAGGCCAGGAACTGCTTGCCCTCCAGATGGGCCTGGGAGGCCATGTCGGCCAGGGTGGCCACCTGCTTGCCGTCGCAGGTGATGATGCCGTCGGTCATATCCAGGTTTTCCGGATCGATGCCCAGCTTGGGCCCCACCCAGTCGAAAATGTCCTTCCGCAGCTTTTTGCCGGCGTCGGCCATGACATAGCTGACGGTGTACAGGGTGCGGGTGGCGTGGGAGCCGATGTCGAAGGGGGCGGCGTCGGTGTCGCCGAACTTCATGACGGCGTCCTTGTAGGGTACCCCGATGAGGTCGGCGGCCACCTGGAGGCAGGCGGTGGTGGAGCCGGGGCCGATCTCCGGGATGGAGGAGTTGACGAAGAGGGTGCCGTCCCGCTCGATGCGGAGAATGACGGTGTTGTAGTCCACGCAGAAGGGGGCGGCGTTGCTGACGTGGGTACCGGCGGAGATGCCCACGCCCCGGCGGATGCGGCCGGTCTGCTCACCGGCCTTGCCGTGCTTGTCATACCAGCCGATGGCGGCGGCTGCCTTGTCCAGGCACTCGTTGGTGCCGCAGGAGCCCGGCGGGAAGGGGAACCAGTTCTTGGTGTTCTCCCGGGTGGAGTTCTTCTTGCGCAGTTCGATGGGGTCCATGCCCAGCTTTTCCGCCATCAGCTCAATGGCGGGCTCCACTACGGCATTGCCCTGGGGGGTGCCGAAACCGCGCATGGCGCCGGCGGTCATTTGGTTGGTGTACACCGGCCAGCCGGTGTAGCGGAAGTTGGGGATGGCGTAGGCACCGGCGGTACCGCAGGCGCCGCACACGCCCACCAGGTCGGTGCCGAAGGTGGCGTAGGCGCCGGTGTTCAGCCAGGCCTGGGTGTCGATGGCCACAAAGGTGCCGTCAGCCTTGGCTCCCAGCTTGCACTTGAGGTAGCCGCCGTGGCGGGAGTCGGAGCAGGTGAAGTCCTCCTCACGGGTGTAGATCAGCTTGACGGGGCGGAAGCACTGCATGGACAGGGCCGCCGCCAGAATCTCCGCCTTGCCGGACAGGCCGATGCGCACGCCGAAGCCGCCGCCCACATAGGGGGCGTTCTTCACGGTGACCTTGCTCACCGGAATATCCAGGGCCTCGGCTAAAATCATCTTGGTGGGGTAGAGGGACTGGGTGGTGCAGATGACTTCCAGACGCCCGTCGGGGCTGTAGGTGGCCACCGCGCCGTGGGGCTCCATCTGGGCCTGCTTCACCCGGGGCAGGGTCACGTCGTACTCCACCACCGCGTCGCACTGGTCAAAGGCGGAGGTGGGATCGCCGCCGAATTCCAGCACAATGGGCCCGCCGCAGATGTTATGAAAATCGGGGTTGGCAAACTTGGGCTGGACCTCGGGGGACTCGGGCTTGACGGCCTCCAGGGGGTCGTAGACGGCGGGCAGCTCCTGCCACTCCACCTTGATGAGCTTCACCGCCTGCTCGGCAATGGCCTCGGTGTCGGCGGCCACGGCGGCCACCTCGTCGCCGATGTACTTGGGCTCATCGGTGAAGATGGTCTGATCCAGCACCGGCTTGTGGGGCAGGGGGGTGATGAACATGGGGGCCGCCCCATTCCACACCTTGTTGGAGGTGTTCTTGAAGGTGCACACCGCCCGCACGCCGGGCAGGGCCTCGGCCGCGGAGGTGTCAATGCTCAGCACCTTGGCGTGGGCGTAGGGGCTGCGCAGCACCTTGCCGTATACCATCCGGGGCAGGGTCACGTCGAAGGTGAACAGGCCCCGGCCAGTAACCTTGTCAAAGCCGTCGTTACGGGGAATGCTCTGTCCTACATATTTCATGCTCCTCACTCCCCCTTCTGGATGCGCTGGGCGGCGGCCTCCACCGCCCGCTCGATGTTGACGTATCCGGTGCAGCGGCAGATGTTGCCGCCCAGGGCCTCCCGGATCTCCTCCTTTTTAGGCTCCGGGTTCTCATCCAGCAGGGCCTTGGCCGACATGATCATGCCGGGGGTGCAGAAGCCGCACTGGACGGCCCCCTGGTTGATAAACTCCTCCTGCAGGGGGTGGAGCTTGCCGTTTTTGGCCACACCCTCGATGGTCTGGATGACGGCTCCCTCCGCCCGCATGACGGGGATGATGCAGGAGGTCACCGATTTGCCGTCCATGATAATGGTGCAGGCGCCGCACTCCCCCTTGCCGCAGCCGATCTTGGTGCCGGTGAGGTAGAGATTGTCCCGCAGGAACTGGGCCAGGGAGATGGAGGGGTCCACCTCCGCCGTAATGGCCTCGCCGTTGATGGTGGTATGTAAAACAGCCATGTCAATTCCGCCTTTCTCTCAATGTGCCAGCTGATCCCGGCAGGCCTCCAGGGCCCGGCGGATGATCACCGGCAGGGTGTCCAGCCGGTACTCCCGGCTGCCCCGCAGGGGGTTGCTTCTGGGGTTGGCGTTTTCCAGAGCCAGCTGTCCGGCCTGGGCCATATTCTCATCGGTGAGGGGCTTGCCCGCCAGGAAGGCCTCGGCGGCCTGGGCCCGCACGGGACCTACCCCAACGGGGGCCATGGTGATCCGGGCCCAGGTGACAACGCCGTCCTCCACATGGACCATGGCGGCGCAGTTGAGCATGGGCAGAGACAGGGATTTCCGCAGCTCCAGCCGCACGAAGGAGGCGGCCTCCCCCGGCTGGGGCAGAGGAATGGAGATCTTGGTCACCAACTCCCGGCTGTGGTCGATGGTGCTGCGGGCAAAGCCGGCGTACATCTCACCCATGGACAGCTGCCGCTCCCCCTGGGCGGACAGGACGGTGAAGGTGGGGTCCAGAGGGGCCAGGGACATGGCCCCGTCGCCTGCGGGCTGGGCGCTGACTACGTTGCCCACCAGGGTGGCCGAGTTGCGGATCTGGAGGGACCCTACCGTGCCGCAGCCCTGGGCCAGGGAGGGGAAGTATTGGTGGACCAGCGGCGAGCGGGCGATGGTGGTCAGGGTGACGGCGGCGCCGATGACCAGCTTGCCGTCCTCCACGGTGATGCCGCACAGCTCGGGCACCCGGGTCACATCCACCCACACCTGGGGCTGTACCTTCCCGGCCTTGAAATCCACCATCAGGTCGGTGCCGCCGGCCAGGACCACGGCTCCGCCATCGGCCTGAGCCAGCGTGTCCAGCACTTGCTGGACGGACGATGCGTTCACATATTCCATGGTATACTCCTCTCCTTTGAAACAGAATTATGAGGATTAAAACTAAACTATAATTATATTTAAACCTTTTGGTACAGGAAAGTCAAATGAATGGTTCGGAGACGAACAAAGATTGGAAAAATCCGAAAGAGTGCCGACAAAGGGAGGATGAGAAAAGTGAAACAGACAAAACGAATATAAAAAGTGCTAAGTTTTCCAGGATTACCTGGTGGTAATGGAGTAAATCGATAAAGAAAATTTACGTTGTGTTTTTGAAAACACAACGATATAATGGCCATAGAAGCAAAACCGCCCGGCATAGCAGCCGGACGGCAGAGAAGGGAGCGGGCCATGCGGGGGGAAGGAAAATTCTATCTGACGGATGAGACGGGGCGGCGGATCTTCGGGCCGGGACCGGCGGAGCTGCTGGAGCAGGTGGAGCGGACCGGCTCCCTGCGGGCGGCCGCCCAGAAAATGGGACTGTCCTACTCCAAAGCCCTGAAGATCCTCCATACGGCGGAGCGTGGGCTGGCTATGCCTCTGGTAAGTACTGAGGCGGGGGGCCTGGGGGGCGGCGGCAGCACCATCACGCCTCAGGCCCAGGCCCTGTTGGCCTGGTTCCGGCAGGCCCGGCAGGCGGTGGAGGAGACCGCCCGGGCTCAGCTGGACCGCCTGCCCCGGGACGGCCAATAGGATACAAAGAAACAGCGCCCCGTTGGAGAGTTTCTCTCCAACGGGGCGCTGTTTACAGGTAAAAGGGTTACTGCTCCTCCCGCAGGACGATGTGATCCTTGTCCTTATAAATGCTGTGGGCGGGAATGACGCCCCGGACGCAGGAGGTGGGGTATACGCTGCTGTGGCGGCCCAGAATGGTGCCGGGGTTGAGGACCGAGTTGCAGCCCACTTCCACAAAGTCGCCCAGGATGGCGCCCATCTTCTTCCGGCCGGTGGGGATGGGGGTCTCCCCCTTCACCACCACCAGGGTCTTGTCGGACTTGACGTTGGAGGTGATGGAGCCGGCGCCCATGTGGCTCTTGTAGCCCAGGATGGAGTCGCCCACATAGTTGTAGTGGGGGGTCTGGACGTTGTCGAAGAGAATGACGTTTTTCAGTTCCACCGAGTTGCCCACCACGCAGTGGGCTCCCACCAGAGCGGAGCCCCGGATAAAGGCGCAGTGACGCACCTCGGTCTCAGGGCCGATGATGCAGGGGGCGCCCAGGTAGGCGGTGGGGGCCACCACGGCGGTTTTGTGGACCCAGACGTGCTCCTGGGACTGGCTGTACTCCTCGGCGGGGAGCTGGCTGCCCAGGGAGAGGATCAGGTTCTTGATGCCGTCCAGGGCCTCCCAGGGGTACTGAAACTGCCGGAGATAATCCCCGGCCAGGGTGTGGGACAGATCGAGCAGATCGGAAATGGTGATGTTCATAGGATACAGGACCTCCTGTTTCATTGAAATCTCAAACTTTCGCCGCAGGGACCTCCTGGGGCAAAGCCATATCCGGGCTGTATTATAGCACAAAGACTGCGCCTTGTCACCAAAACGGCCGTGCTGTGAATCATTCTTCACAGCACGGCCGTTTATACAGCGCAGAATTACACGTTGCTCAGATCGTCGTCCTTCATGCACAGATGGACGGCGCCCAGCTTGAAGGTCTGGGGCAGAGCCAGGATGTTGGGGTTCTCGCCCACGAACTTCTTCTTGGCGTCCTCCAGAGCCTCCACGAAGGTGGCCCGGGTCTTGAGGCCCATGCCCCGGGCAATGCCGGGCTCCTGAGCGCCCACGATGTAAATGGCGGAGGTATTCATCTCGGCGATGTGGCCGCAGCTCATCATGGAGAAGCCGTGGAAGGGGTGGAAGGCGTTGCAGAAGCGGTACTTGCGGATATACTCCTGGTTGGTGGCAAAGTACTCGCCGTACCGGTCCATGTCGGGCAGGATGTTCATGTAGTCGTGCTGGAACATCTCATACAGCTCCCGCAGGTAGGGCCAGCGCTCGTCGTGGAAGTAGCCGTTGCAGATGGAGGAGCAGATGATGACGCAGTTGTCCTTCATGACACGCTTGTGGCGGATAACCTGAGCGGAGAGAGCCTGCATCATCTGGATGGGGTTGGTGCCCATGCCGTTGCCGTAGTGGAAGTTCTGGGGCATACCAAACACCATCACGTCGTACTTCTTCTCGGCGAAGGGGACGTAGGTGCGCTTGTTGGCGATCTTCCAGGACTCAGGCTGCATCACCTTGGCGTAGCCGGAGTAGATGGCGATCTGGCGGGAGTAGGTGTCCAGCACGGCGTCGCAGCAGAAGAAGGGGTGGCCCATCTTCTCCTCCATATGCATACCGATCTCGTCGAACTTGGTACGCATCAGGGAGTGGCCGGACACGGGGGTGAAGTCGTCCCGGTGCATGACCTTGGGCACGTGGTGGCTGGCGATGGAGCGCCAGTGGGTGATGCCGGTGGCGCAGTGCTTGTAGCCGCCGGAGTAGCCGCCGTAGGGGTTGCCCTGGGTGTGGCCGATGAGGATGGGAATGTCGCAGTCAAAGACATACTTGTTCATCAGCACGGGGTCGCCCCGCTTGGTGGTGCCCAGGTCCACCATGTGCTCATAGTCCTCGGAG
The DNA here is from genome assembly GCF_002159225.1 of Flavonifractor sp. An91. Lineage (NCBI taxonomy): Bacteria > Bacillati > Bacillota > Clostridia > Eubacteriales > Oscillospiraceae > Flavonifractor > Flavonifractor sp. An91. Next base: position 78,287 of record NZ_NFHA01000011.1, read on the forward strand.
TCATGGCTGGTGATCTGGTTGGTCCAGTAGAACTCGTTGAACAGCTCATCGCCCAGGATCTGCTTCATCTCGGACACGGTGGCACGGGGATGCAGGCCGTTGGAGAACATGAAGAGGATGTCCTTCTTCTCCACGCCGGCGGCGTACAGCTCATCCAGGCAGGCCCGGATGGACACCTTCCGGTGGGAAGTGGGCTGGCAGCCGCCCTTCACGATGTCGGGGATGACGAAAACCACGGTCTTGCCGGGAGCGGCCAGCTCCTTCAGGGGGGGCATACCCATGGGGTTGCGGATGGACTCCAGGGTGGCGTTGTACAGGCTGTCCCAGTCCTGGGGCAGGCACTCAGGGTCGGGCACGGTGGTGCCGGGGATAAATACGTCGGTGTTGTCGGGCAGCTCAGCGCTCATCAGGCCGTGGCCGTATTCAAAATCAAGCTTCATAGATGATCTCCTTACTGATGCAGATGGGTTTGGGTTAGTTCAGACCGTGGAAGAGCAGCGGGGCCTGGGTCCGCAGCCGCTCCAGCTCCTGGGGCTCGGTAACAGGCATATGTTCCGCCAGGAAGGCAAAGAGACTGTCCCGCTCCTCCGGGCTGTCGGCCAGGCCCAGCTTCTCCAGACAGGCGGGCAGTGCAAACCGCCGCAGGAATCGGTCCAGCCCCTCCTGCTCTGCCTGGGGGGCGCCGTTGACGGCCAGCTGGTAGACCAGGCTGGCCCCCACCAGCTCTCCGTGGAGGAACCGGGAGCGGATCTCCGGGCGGCAGGTGCAGAAGTAGCTGTACAGAGAGTGGCTGATGGCGGCCTGCTTGCCGCCGCAGGCCATGGCGGAGATGAGTCCGGTGAGCTGGAGGGCGGCACAGATGCAGGGACCCCGGGTGGCGCCGGAGAAGCGCCCGTCGGTGACCAGGGCCACCGACTCGGCAAAGCCCATGCCCACCAGCGCGGCGGTGGCGGTGAGCATCTCCCGCATACCCGGGCCGCCCTGGGGGCCCTCGTTGCGGATGACAATGACCTCGCCGTGCTGGATGCCGCCGCCGTAGATGGCCTTGACGGCATCCTCCTCACACTCGAAGCAGTGGGCCGGGCCACTGTGCTTGCGCATCTGGGGCGCCACGGCGGACTGCTTGATCACAGCGCCGTCGGGGGCCAGGTTGCCCTTGAGTACGGTGATGGAACCGTGGTCGCTGTAGGCCTGCTCCACCGGGTGGATGACCTCCGGGTTGTACTCCACCACATCCGCCACGTTCTGGCGGTGGGTGCGTCCGTTGACCGTCATCTGGTCCAGATCGATAAGCCCGTCCAGCTCCCGCATCACCGCGCCCACGCCGCCGGCCTGATCCAGGTCCAGCATGGTGTGGGTGCCGGAGGGCTTGATCTTGGCCAGATAGGGGGTGTCGGCGGACAGGCGGCCCATGTCCTCCAATGTCATGGACAGGCCTGCCTCATGGGCGATGGCGGGCATATGCAGGGTCATGTTGGTGGAGCCGCCCACGCTCAGACCCACCCGCACGGCCAGCTCCAGCATCTTCTGGGTTACGATGTCCCGGGGGCGGATATTCTTTTCTACCAGACGCACCACGGCCTTGCCGCTGAGTTTGGCCACCCGGTTTTTCTTGCCGCTGACGGCGTGGGCGCAGGCGCTGCCCGGAAGGGTGAGGCCCAGGGCCTCCGCTACCACCGACATGGTGTTGGCCGTGCCCATCATGGCACAGGAGCCGGGGGTGGGGGACATGAGCCCCTCCATGTACTCATATTCCTGGCGGGAGAGCTCTCCACGGGTGAGCTTACCGGCCATTTCCTTGAGCTCGTAGGTAGCGTAGGTGCGGCCCTTGTAGACGGCGGGCATCATGGGGCCGCCGGTGACGATGACCGTGGGCAGGTTGACCCGCAGGGCCGCCATCAGCATGGCGGGCACGATCTTGTCACAGCCGCCGATGAGCACCAAACCGTCCAGCTGGTGGCCGGCGGCGTACACGTCGATGGAGTCGGCGATGATCTCCCGGCTGGGCAGTACGCTGCACATACCCACGTGGCCCTGGGAGAAGCCGTCGCAGATGGAGATGGTATTGACCTCGAAGGGGATGCCCCCCGCCTCCAGAACGCCGTCCCGCACCAGCTTGCCCAGCCGGTCCAGATGGACGTGGCCGGGGTGCATCTCGTTATAGGTGTTGATGACGCCGATGAAGGGCTTGGACAGGTCCTCGTTGTCCAGCCCCATGCCCCGCAGATGGGCCTGGGGGCCTGCCATACTCAGACCGTTTACCACCTTGGAACTGGGATACTTGGGATCTTTATAAATGAGATCCAGTGTCTCTTCCATGGAAGCTGCCTCCTTGTATCAGGATGATTTGGAAAGCTGGATGGGATAGCTGCATCCCAGCTTTTCGGTGATTCGGGCCGCGCACTGGAGCAGCTCCCTGCCGTAGGAGAGGGCCTTTTCCAGTGAAAAGCGGTAGTCGGGCGCGGCAATGCTGATGGCGGCCGGCGCCTGGTTGTCCACATCGAAAATAGGAGCGGCGATGCAGACCACGTCGGTGTGGTGTTCGTGGTTGTCCACGGCGTAACCCTGAATCCGGATGACCTCCAGCTCCCGCAGGAGACTCTCTGGATCGGCCAGGGTCTTGGAGGTGTACCGGGTCAGTTCGGTGTGCTCCAGATAGTTTTTCAGCCAACTCTCCGACTTCCAGGCCAGCAGGGCCTTGCCGCCGCTGGTGCAGTGAAGAGGAATGCGCTTGCCAACGGCGGAGTGGAGGCCCACCGAGTTCTTGGCGCCCAGTTTGGCCAGATAGACCGCCTCCCGGTCCTCTTCTCCAATCAGGTGGATGGTCTCCAGACTCAGGTTGTTCAGATAGGTCATCTCCGCCTTGGCCGCCTCATAGAGGAAGTTGGTCTTTTGCAGCTGAAGGGCCAGCAGACGGGCCTCGAAGCCCACACGGTAACATTTCCGGGCGTCATCCTTTATTACAAAGCCGCAGTGCTGCATCTCCTGGAGGATGCGGTGGGTGGAGCTGGGCGGAATACCGGTCATGGCGGACAGCTTGGCCAGGGGAACCTCTTCCTCGCTTTCAGCCAGAGCAACCAGCAGCTGCAGCGCCTTCATGGAGCTGTACATCCGCATCATTTCGTGCAGTTCCTTGCCCCAATGCATACAGAAACCTCCTTCGCATGGGATTCTATATATGGAAAATTGTATTTATATCTGGTTTTCTAATTGCATGGCACACTCTCCCGAAATTGATTTCAAGTGAGAAAAGATACCAGATTATTCTAGAAAATGGATATATAAAAGAGGATTTTAAATATAGAAATGAGACCAAATAAAAAGGGAGGATTTCCTCCCAGGCGCATTCTAAATACAGAAAGACAGTTCCAAATTGCACAAAAAGATCGGGTATATTTTGTCGCGGTGTATAAGTGAACTTTCACAAAAGAACGTGATGATAGAGTAAGGGGAATTAGGTAGTATTTACAATGCGCTGCAAAAGAGGCCGGGGGGCTGTCTGCCGATTCTGAACCGGAAGATCTTGTCATAGTCTGTACCAATCAAATGGTAGGAGGTACGGGAATGAAGATCATTCTGCTGCGGCGAAAGCTGCTGGCGGTGCTGGCCTGTGTGTTGGCGGCCGCCGCCATGTTCTACATCGTCAATTATCCGGAGGTGGTAAGCGCGGCGGCTACCAAACGGCAGCTGCCCATCTACTGCGTCCAGCGGGATCAGAAGATGGTGGCTATCTCCTTCGACGCGGCCTGGGGAAATGAGGACACCCAGCAGCTCATTGATATTCTGGGCCAGTACCAGATCAAGGCCACCTTTTTTGTGGTGGGGGACTGGGTGGACAAATACCCCGAGTCGGTGAAGGCGCTCCATGATGCTGGTCATGAGATCATGAACCACTCCAACACCCACGCCCACTACAACAGTCTGTCCACGGAGGAAATCATTGCCGACGTGTCGGCCTGCAACGACAAGATCGAAGCCATCACCGGCGTACGGCCTACCCTGATCCGCTGTCCCTACGGGGAGTATGACGACCATGTGATTGCCGCCATCCGCTCCATGGGTATGGAGCCCATCCAGTGGGATGTAGATGGTTCCCAAACCGCTTCAAGCTATTGTACCCCAATGGATAGCGTCCGGTTTTGATGCCTATTAAGTATCCCCCTGATGACACAGATATGGCTCAAAATGTATGTTATCTGACGCTGTGTGCGGTTTACCCAATATCCCATCCAACGAGTGGGTCCGCCGAACAGGTCACCAAAAGCCATTATAAATTGAAACACTCCTAACATGAGTATAGGGCTGTACAAACAGCTTAAATCATCATGTTAGGAGTAATTTTATATGAAGATCCACTATGACGTAAGAGAAGCCATGGACGCGCTTCAGTTAAAGATGTTACGCAAACATCAGATTCATCCCATCAGCAGCATCCTGAAGGGACGGGATACCCTGGTTATCGCACCTACCGGTTCAGGCAAGTCAGCCATCTTCCAGGTACCTGCTCTGGTCATGCACCGGAAGCACCATACCTGGACGATGGTCATCGAGCCTACCCTGTCTCTGATGGAGGATCAGGTGCAGGCGCTCAATGCCAAGGGGATCCGCGCCAATCAGATCTCAGGCAATCATCCCATGGAGTATAATGCGACAAAAATGACCATGGACGGCCCTGTATATCTACAAGACCTCAGCGCTCCCTTTCTCTACATCACCCCGGAACGCCTGCAATCTAAACCGTTTCAAAAAGCCATCAAGGACAATCCACCCGGCCTGGTGGTGGTGGATGAGGCCCACTGTGTGCTGGACTGGGGCCACACCTTCCGCCCCAGCTATCTGGAGATCGGGAAGTGGCTGTCCACCCTGAAAAAGCGCCCGGTGGTTGCTGCCTTTACGGCTACAGCGCCGGAAACCTACCGTTCAGAGATCTGTGCGTTTCTGGGTATAGATGAGCCTGAGGTTTACGTCAACTCCCTGGAACGCTCCAATCTAATTCTGATCCGGGAGGACTGCTCCGCTATGACCATCCAGCGCCGCTTGTCACGACTCAAGTATCATCTCAAGAAGTACGGAAAAGAGGGCCGCCTAGTTATCTATTGTGCCACCCGAAAGTATGTGGATCTGGTTTCCAATTATCTCTCAAATCAGTTTCCCGGTGAGGTGGTCAAGTGCCATGCCTATATGGACCCGGATAAGCGGCAGCGAAATGAGTTGAAGTTTATCCACGGCAAGAAACGGATCATGGTAGCTTCCACTGCTTTCGGTATGGGTGTGGATGTGCCCGATATCCGCCTGGTAGTCCACTTCAATTTGCCCCTCAGCGTGACCGACTACTATCAGCAGATTGGGCGAGCGGGCCGGGATGGTAAGAAGTCCCGCTGTGTATTGCTCTATGCCGGTGAGGATCGGGATCTGAACGAAACTATCCTCTATAAAGAGGACTATGATGAATCTCTGCAAAAGCTGTTGCTGGACCGGCTGGACGAGATGATTGGGATCGTCACCGGTAAGGCCTGCATCATGCAGCAGGTGCTGGCTGCACTGGGTGAGAAGAAGCCCAACACCTGCCGTCACTGTACCAACTGCCAGCGGAACAGGAGGGGCTGACATGAAGCTGAAACAAGTCCGTCTGGGTATTCATACCATCGAACTGTATGCCCGAAAGCTCAAGTACCACCAGATCCAAAAGACCATCGATCACCTGGTGGACCAGGGATCCATCCAACAAATCTATTCCGATTCCTACTCCATTGACCGGCATTTGAAGAGCACCTATCTGGTGGCTCGGGGCGTCCGTATGCGCCTGCACCAAAGCCATAATAAATCCAACGGTATTTCCTTTGCGGTCAATCCATCCACCCTGCTGGCAGGATCCTATCAGCCGCTGGCGCTGTACCAGCCCACCAAGGAAAATGTGGTTGAGATGCAGTCACACCTTGCCGATATGTTCGAGGAAATTCATCTGAGCGATCATGAAATGCCTATCCTGGCCCCTGATGAGCTCAGTCTCAGCCGTATGGACCTGACCGTAGATTTATGGTTCAGCAAGGATACGGATCTCTCTTCGTTAATCCGCATATTTCGCAAATCCATGCTGCCGCGGCACTATAAGCGCCGTGAATTAGAGGGAAAACAGGACTATTTCTTTGAACTTGCTACCAAAGAGATCTCCTTTAAGGTTTACGACAAAGTCTATGAACTTACACAGAATGACCGCTGTCCCAAGAAGTACAGGAAGGAGAGAATCCTCCGGCTGGAAGTCAGCATGAGACGGGAGGCCTTTCTGGAGAAGTTGGGCTTAAAGCGGAAGGATGATCTGCTTGCCATGCTTAAGATGGGATATGACAACGTCTGCACCGTCATCAGCGAATTTCTGGACAAGCTGTTTCCTGCTTGCGGTATGCACTTGCCCTATCCGGAGGCAGAACGAAAGATCCAACAAAGTAAGCTGGATTCGGCGATCAAAGAACAGATGCTGTTTCTGCTGAAAAAGACGAGCCGCGGCGCCGGACTGGACACCGCAGCTCAGAAGTGGAAAGAAACCTATAGTGTTGTTGATATCCGAAAGTTTCATGCTCTGATGAAACAGTTTGATAAGCTCCAGGTCAATCCTGTGACCCTGACCAGCAGAGAACAGCAGGGAATCCCCTGCCTGCGGGCTGTCATAGAACAGGAGTTGGCACATGATCGTTTCCAGATAAAATCCCCGCAGATTTTATCTGGAAACGATCAGAAAAGGTCCGGAAATCGTTTGAAATAAGATGAGATCACCAACATTCATATAAGAAACGGTGATTTACGTTCAGACACCTGACACAGACTAGGCCGTTTTCAAATCACTTTAACAGGAGGTATCTCACATGAAGTATATTCCCTATCGTGACATGAAGGAGTTCTACACCATCCCGGAGTTGTGCCGTCTCTTCGAGATGGACAAGGCGGAGCTGAGACAATACGCCGACAAGTATGCCATCGGCCCGGTGGAGGACCCGTTCGGCAACTGGGGATTCCTCAAGGCTGACGTGCGGAAACTGCATAATGCCATCTACAAAGAGCAGCGGGGCTACCAGCCTAAAAGCAATAGCAGCTTCCAACAGGATCCCTGGGCATGAGCGAGATCCTAACTGTAAAGGAGGCGGCAGCATTGCTCAAAACCAGCCGCCAGCAGATCCGCAGGATGATCCAGAATGGAGAACTCCCGGCCGTCAAGGTCGGCCGGGAGTGGAGGATCAGCAGAAATGCCCTGCTGGATTATCTGGGGTTCCCGTACTGACGGGAACCCCCATTTTATTTAACCATCGTTTCTAAGAAACCAATCAGCGCCAGTTTTTGTTCCTCTGTGAGTTTGGTGATCTGGCGCAGCAGCCGGTCCTGCTCTCTATTCTGGTCGGACCGAATATCAAAGAAGTCCCGCAGAGAGATGTGCAGGGTGTCACAGATCAACTGAAGGTTTTCCACCGAGATCCCCTTCTCCCCCAATTCCACCGAGCGCAGGAAACTCTGGGATAACCCGCACAGATTGGCTAGGCGGTTGGTGGTCCAGCCGGCGGTTTCTCGCAATTCAGCAATGCGTCGTCCTATCTCCATATCGATGCTCCCATCTGTTTTACTATAACTTTAGCAAAATCTTTTGGGATTATTTACATCTATAGTTATATATGATATTCTTTTAAATATATACTGCATCTCATTTGAGATATCTATAGGAGGGAAGTTATGGAGCGCTTTTGCACAACGTGCGGGGCACCGCTGGGTCCCACTGATCAATTCTGTACATCCTGCGGCGCACCTGTGAATCCAGAGCCGGCCGGCAAAACCCGCTCGCAGGAGAAGGGATTTTTTTACCGGTTGTGGCATAACTACTATTTTGAAGTTGCAGCAGTAAAGATCAACCAGTTTACCAACTATGTCTATGCCGTTCTGGGCGGAATCCTGATCATTCTGGGGTTCTTTTGGGGCCATGGCTGGACTGTTATGGGGACAATTCTGGGCCTGATTGGCATGATCAATCTAGGCTATAACCGCAAACTCCGCCAGAGGCGGAAATATATGCCCTGTCCCACCTGCAATCATCGTATGGAACGCGGGCAGGCTTTCTGCCCCATCTGCGGCACGCATATCGAGAATCCGGGACAGCCCTATACCGTTCAGGATGCCGGCAACGAAGAGGCTGGCTGCAATGCCGGTACCATGAACCGGAAAAAGATCGGTATGCTGGCAGAGATCGCGCTTTTGATCGGGTTTGTGATCTTTCTGGCCAACGGTGGGGCAGGCATTCTTCGTTATGGATGGGATGCGGCGGTTGGCGGTCCGATCTATCAGATTCAAAATGTCACGCTGGACGAATATGGTCCTCAGACCATGAAAGAATTGATGGACGACAACTTGCGCAGCCCCACCTGGACCTCAGAATCCATTGATGAGGACGCCTCCAACGTCTATGTGGAAGGCTATATGCCCATTATGGGAGAGGATGTTCGGTTTCGCTTCTATTATGAGGACCAGAATGATGGAACCTTTGAATATTCCTTAAATCGAATCGACCTGCTGGATAGTCAGCAGACATCAAGTGACGTGTTTGATGTTATGTTATTCCTGGAGCTCATGTATGAAAATGCCGGTTGAGAAAAGAGTTTGCAATAAACTGTTATCCTGCGCCAAGTAAATCTGTGACAGGCAGTCAGGCAGAACTGGTGACCTGTCTGGAGCACTGGTCCCGGGAGAAAGGACGAACAGTCATCGGCGTACTCCACGACATCAGCCTCTCCCTGCCAGTGTGGTACGGATGTAGCCGGGTATATGCTTGACGCTCTCAAACGTTGGGAACAAGTCTCTTGACGTTTTAGAGTCTTAGTGATACGATACGATCAGAATTGAATCGGAATCTTTGTGGTTTCTGTTGCCTCCTGCTTAAGCTGCACGGTGCGGAAACTGGACAAGGGAACCGGGTGTGAATCCCGGACGGTAACCGCCGCTGTAAGCGCTGAGTCTGTATCCGTTGGCGAAAGCCAGTCATTGGGGAAACCTGAGAAGGCAGGATATGGACGCAGGAGAACTCCTCCGCAGGCGTAAGTCAGAAGACCTACAAGGAAAAGAGATCTGCTGCCCATATGGGTAGCAGGTGTCGTTTGGCTACACAGAAAAACGGCTGTGGCAATCATAAGGTTGCCGCAGCCGTTTTGTAATTTTCAGGAATATTACACCCTACAGTACGCTCCAAGAATGGTCATTGACAGCACTGCAGAAATCGGTTACAATGCAGACTGTGAGCAGGTCATATGCTTGACATATGCCAACTGACAAGCCGGTGAGAATCCGGCGCAGTCTTACCTCTACTGTATTTGGCCCCGGCCATAAGCCAGGATTGTCAGCCTGCTCCATGGTAATTGATCAAGGTGGTATCCATTGCCGATTTTTGCAGCCATATCCATGTCTGGAGATGGCTTGGGTTTCGTGCATTTATCATGTTCGAAGCCTCTGTTTGCAGGGATCGGCAATGGATATCTGCGCTTTACCGGCAGACACCATTGTCTGCCGGTTTTTTGTTTTTCAGGCTGCCGGAAGATCCTGGAGTTTGAAGGGGGGGTGAAGACCATCAGCAAACGAAGACAGGCTCGCCCGGCCAGACTTACGCCACGAGAGGCAGCGCAGTATGAGACGCCGGTGATCCGCCAGCGGGTGGCGGAGATGGCTGCCTTTTTCGGCATCGAGAACTGGTTCTATAAAAATGTAACGGAGCTGTCCGGCGGACAGAAGCAGCTGCTCAATCTGGCCTCCGTTATGGCTATGCAGCCCTCGGTTCTGATTCTGGACGAACCAACCTCCCAGCTGGACCCCATTGCGGCATCGGACTTTCTGGCCACCCTTGGACGCATCAACCGGGAGCTGGGTACGACCATCCTTCTGACGGAGCATCGTTTGGAAGATGCGTTTCCGCTGGCCACCCGGGTGGCCGTCATGGAGGAGGGGAAGCTGCTGTGCAGCGGTACGCCTGCCGAAGTGGGCACAGCCCTGCGGGCCAGCGGGCACACCATGTTCCTGGCCATGCCTACTGCGATGCGGGTGTGGGCAGCGGTGGAACAGGAAGGGATATGCCCGGTTACAGTCCGGGAGGGACGGGACTGGCTGACGGCCTACAGCGTGGAGCATCCGCCCTGTCCGCTGCCGCCAGAGCCATCTCGGGTCTACCCGGACGGCGCTGTACTAGAGGCGTCGGAGTTGTGGTTCAAGTATGAGAAAGACAGCCCCGACGTTGTGCGGGAACTGAACCTCACCCTAAAAAGGGGCGAGTTCTATGCGCTTATGGGTGGAAACGGCGCCGGGAAATCCACATCGCTGAAGCTGCTGGCTGGACTTTTGAAACCCTACCGGGGAACGGTAACCCATCAGGGGACGATTGGCGTTTTGCCTCAGAATCCCCAGACCCTCTTCGTGAAAAAACAGTTCAGGAAGATCTGGCGGAGATCCTGAACGGCAGCAAAGAGGAAAAGGCAAAGCGCATTGCCCGTGTGGTGGCCCTGTGCCGGCTGGAGGGGCTGCTGGAGCATCATCCCTATGACCTGTCCGGCGGAGAGCAGCAGCGGGCGGCATTGGCCAAAGTCCTGTTGCTGGATCCTGATATTCTTCTGATGGACGAACCAACCAAGGGGTTGGACGCAGAGTTCAAACAGGTTTTTGCGGAAATTTTGCAGGTGCTTTTGCGGCGGGGCGTTACAATCCTGATGGTCAGCCATGATATTGGATTCTGCGCCCGCTATGCTCACCGCTGTGCACTGTTTTTTGATGGAGGTACCGTGTCGGAAGGGACGCCCCGTGCCTTTTTTTCGGGGAACAGCTTTTATACGACCTCTGCCAACCGTATGGCACGGGATCAGGAGCCTGAGGCCATTACACCGGAGGATGTGATCGTTCTGTGCGGCGGGAAACTGCCGCCTGTACCGGAGTTGTCGGATGACATCTCGCCCCTGCCGGAGCCAACAGAAGTAAGCGCGGCAGGAAAGCCCAAAAAACTGCCGTGGTGGCGGAAACTTCTGGCGGCAATGTCTGGTGCTGTATCGCTGCTTTTATTTCTTTCCTTTCTTGGTGTAGGGAATTTGACTGCGCTGGTCAATGCAGAGGGATTGACGGCTCTGGCTGGTGACCAGTTGGCGCTGTACTCCATATTTTGTGTCTCCCTATTGGTGTTTGCCGCAGCTATCACCCGCCGCAGTCACCGGCCGGACTATTTACGGCAGACACCAAAGGAACAGCGCAAGCTGACAAAACGCACACTGGTGGCAACGATCCTGATTGTGCTGCTTATCCCTGTAACGCTTTTTGTGGGCATTACTTATCTGGGCGGTAAGAAGTATTACTTCATTTCTCTGCTAATTTTATTGGAGACGATGCTGCCCTTTTTCCTGATCTTTGAAGGCCGGAAACCGCAGGCCCGGGAGCTGGTCATCATCGCGGTGCTGTCTGCCATTGCTGTGGCAGGACGGGCGTTCTTTTTCATGCTGCCCCAATTCAAACCGGTGATGGCGGTGACCATCATTGCAGGCGTGGCCTTTGGAGGAGAAACCGGTTTCCTGGTGGGCGCCATGACCATGTTGGCCTCCAATATGATGTTCGGGCAGGGACCGCTGACCCCGTGGCAAATGTTCGCAATGGGCATCATCGGCTTTCTGGCGGGCATTCTGTTCCGCAAGGGACTGCTGATGCGTACGCGGGGATCTCTGTGTGTCTTTGGCGCCCTCTGCGCCATCCTGATTTACGGCGGCATTATGAACGCGGCCTCCGCTCTGACAGCCAACCGGGAACTGACGGGCGGCATTCTGCTGAGCTACTATGTTACCGGTATGCCCTTTGATTGTATCCATGCTGTGGCCACTTGGCTGTTTCTCTGGTTTGCGGCAGAACCGATGCTGGAGAAGCTGGACCGCATTAAGGTCAAATATGGCCTGGTGGAGTAAATACATATTCCGGAATCGGCAGCCACACAGCTATATACTATAACCATGAAGCCCAGGGAGCATATGCTTCCTGGGCTATCCTTTTATCTGGAGGTATGGTTATGAACGTATTGCTGGTCCCACCCCTGGAGCCGCCCCGGGCGGCAGAACTGGACAACACCCTGGAAGCCATGCAGCAGGCGGTAGGAGGCCCCATTCAGGCCGTGTATCCCTTCGAGGAACCGGTGGCTCTCATCTGCCACGAGGAGGGCAAACTGGTGGGACTGCCCCTCAACCGCTGCCTGCGGCTGGAAAACGGGGAGATTTACGACATTATCGCAGGTACCTTCTTCCTGTGCGCCGCCCCGCCGGACAGCGAGGACTTTGAGAGCCTGTCGCCGGAGCAGCTGGAGCGGTACCGCCGCCGCTTCGCCCGGCCGGAGATTTACCTATGATGGAGCGGCTTATGGAGGACGGCTTCCGCTACGGGGAGCCGGTGTACACCCAATGCTCAGAGGAGATGATAGCCTTGTCAGAGGAACTGCGTAAACAGCTGGACCGGGAGGCGGCCGATCTGCTGGACAGGTTGGAGGATGTCTTTGTGAAGCGGGAGACGGCTTCCGTGGAGGGGGCCTTTCGGGAGGGAGTCCGGGTGGCCATTCTGCTGGCTCTGGACCTTTTCCCACCTTCCGGACCGCCCGAACCTTGAACTGTATACTATAAGCTACGATGGCCTCGGGGAAAGCCCCGGGGCTTTTTTGCGTTTTAAGGAGGAATTACCATGAAAGAACTGCATACCTGCGAACTCTGCGGCGCTTCTCTGCCAACCGAGCAGCTGTACCATTTCGATGGCCAGGCGCTGTGCGCTCAATGCCTGGACAACCACACCCTGTTCTGCAGCTATTGCGGCGAGCGGATCTGGGAGAGTGACAACGCAGGCACCACTGACACGCCCCTGTGCCAGGACTGTTTCGACGACCACTATGTCCGCTGCTGCCGTTGCGGTGCTTTGGTGAGAGAGACCGGGGCCTATTACGAAGAGTCGGACGAATTTGACGAGCGGCCCTACTGCCTGGACTGCTTCCATACCCTGTCCCGGGACAAGCCCATCCACGATTATTACTACAAGCCGGAGCCCATCTTCCAGGGAGAGGGGCCCCGGTTTTTCGGTGTGGAACTGGAGCTGGATCAGGGCGGCGAGGATCCGGACAGCGCCCGGGCGCTACTGGATATCGCTAACGCCGGGTATCCTCTGATGTACATCAAACACGACGGTTCCCTGGACGATGGTCTGGAGCTGGTGACCCACCCTCTGTCCCTGGACTGGCAGCTCCACGCTATGCCCTGGGAGGAACTGTGCCGGAAGGCCCTCTCCCTGGGCTACCGCAGCCACCGGGCCAGCACCTGCGGCCTCCATATTCATGTAAGCCGGGCCGCTTTTGGGCCTACCCAGCAGGAGCAGGACCAGGCCATTGCCCGGGTACTCTACTTCTTCGAGAAGCACTGGGAGGAGCTGCTGAAGTTCAGCCGCCGTACCCAGCGGCAGCTGGAGCGATGGGCCGCCCGATACGGCTACAAGGAGCACCCCATGGACATTCTGGACTTTGCCAAGAAGGGCTACCACGGGGGACGGTACACCTGCGTCAACCTGCAAAACCCGGACACGGTGGAGTTCCGGATATTCCGGGGCACCCTGAAAACCAACACCATTCTGGCTACCTTGGAATTGATCGACCGCATCTGTGATGCAGCAGTGCATCTGTCTGATGAAGAGCTGAAAGGCATGGCCTGGACTACCTTTGTATCCGGCTGTCAGCAGCCGGAGCTGGTGCAGTACCTGAAAGAACGGCGGCTCTATGTGAACGAGCCTGT
>NZ_NFHA01000110.1:0-537 GCF_002159225.1 Flavonifractor sp. An91
TGAATCAAATAGGCGTAGGTGGGGAACCGCCTGAACTGAAACATCTAAGTAGGGCGAGGAAGAGAAATCAACAGAGATTCCGCAAGTAGTGGCGAGCGAACGCGGAAGAGGGCAAACCGGAGGATTTATCCTCCGGGGTTGTGGACCGACACAACGGCAGGATAGGTTAGCCGAACGGTATGGGAAGGCCGGCCATAGCGGGTGAGAGCCCCGTAGGCGAAAACCGGATCCTGTTAGTCGAGTTCCAGAGTACCGCCGGACACGTGAAACCCGGTGGGAAACTGGGGGGACCACCCTCCAACCCTAAATACTACCTGATGACCGATAGAGGAGCAGTACCGTGAGGGAAAGGTGAAAAGGACCCCGGGAGGGGAGTGAAAGAGAACCTGAAACCTTGTGCTTACAAGCACTCAAAGCCCGTTAAAGGGTGATGAGGTACCTTTTGTAGAATGGTCCGGCGAGTTATTGTTACTGGCAAGCTTAAGGTATTCAGTACCGGAGGCGAAGGGAAACCGAGTGTGAACAGCGCGTATGAAG
>NZ_NFHA01000012.1:0-88002 GCF_002159225.1 Flavonifractor sp. An91
TTGTTCAGACGGCCCTCGGAAGCCTTGATGATGTCGTCGTTGATGTCGCGGACGGTAACATCAAAATCCTTCTTGGCGAAGACCTGAGCGATGTCCAGGCCCATAGTGCCGCCGCCGATGACAACAATCTTTTTCATGACAAAAAACCTCTTTTCAATCTGTTTTTAATTTTAAAGAAAGGATGTATCGAACTGAAACAGAGGATGCTTCCTTACTTGTTCTGGAAATGCTTCTCAGCGCGCTTCTCCAGGAAGGCGCCCATGCCCCCGCCCCACCCGGTGCTGCACACCGTGCGGGACCCCCATGATTTCACTCAAATCGCCGGAAATGAATTCCGCCGATTTCAAGGTTTTGGCCACAGGCCAAAACGCTTGACGGCGCAAGCGCCGGGGACTCAGCCATGGGCCAGGTAAGTACTCACTTCCGGATAGTTTACTTGTTCTGGAAGTGCTTCTCAGCGCGCTTCTCCAGGAAGGCGCCCATGCCCTCGTCCTTGTCGGCAGTACCGCAGCAGACACCGAAAGCCTCGGCCTCGAACGCGGAGCCGGTGGCGATGTCGGTCTGCATACCCATACGGATGCAGCGCTTGGACTCCTGCACGGCGATCTGAGCGTTGGCACAGATGGCGTTGGCCAGCTCCATGGCCTTGTCCATCAGCTCCTCGGCGGGATAGACCTCGCTGACCAAGCCGATGGCCTTGGCCTCATCGGCCTTGATGGTCTTGGCGGTGAGGATCAGCTCCATGGCCTTGGAGATGCCCACGATGCGGGGCAGCCGCTGAGTGCCGGCGAAACCGGGGGTGATGCCCAGGCCCACCTCGGGCTGACCGAACCGGGCCTTCTCACTGGCCAGGCGGATGTCGCAGGCCATGCTCAGCTCGCAGCCGCCGCCCAGAGCGAACCCGTTGATGGCGGCGATGACCGGCTTGGCCATATTCTCCAGCTTCAGGAACACGCTGTTGCCGTGCACGCCAAACTTCTTGCCGTCGATGGAAGAGAAGTTCTTCATCTCGCCGATGTCAGCGCCCGCCACAAAGGAACGGCCCGCGCCGGTGAGGATCATCACATAGATCTCGTCGTCGGCAGCCACCTGATCAATGACCGCGTCCAGATCGCTCAGAACCTGGCTGTTCAGCGCGTTCAGCGCCTCCTGCCGGTCAATGGTGACCACGCCCACGTGGCCCTGCTTTTCCAGCTTCACAAAACCCATTATGTTCTGCCTCCTTGTCCTGTAACCTATCTAGAATTGTTATATTTTTAACAAGTCCTTACCTAATAAGTATAACGCACCGCCGCCCAACAGGCAAGTAAAATGCAAGAGAAATTCGTTATTTTTTTATCAATGATTATAGCCAATATGCACAACTCGGTTTCAGAAAGCCGCCTTAACTCTCGGCCGAATTGGCAAACCACATGGTTTTTGGCCCGGTTTTCCCTTTTTTCGCCCTGTTGGCAAGGCGCCGCATTTATGCAATATGTACAAGTGCCGGGGCGAACGCCCCGGCGGGGCTCACGGCACAAAGCGGATCTGCTGCTCCGTCACCAGGGGGTAGCAAAGCAGCGTTTCTCCCTCCCGCTTTGCCTCGTCCATGGACACCGCGGTGATCTGACTGTTATCATAGGTTTTATAATAATAGGTGCCCGTCCGGCCGTCGATGCAGCAGGAGTAATCCGTGAGGTCCCACTTCCCCTCCGGTGTCCGTACTGCCCCCCGGGGCATGGCTACCGCGTCAAGGATGTGAAAAACCTGGCTGACACTGGAGATCTCGTCCCGCTCACAGGCGCTGTTCCACTTAAGGAAGGCGGCCCGGACAAAGCGGGAGGCGGGTGACCAGTCTCCCGGCAGGCCCAACGTGCCCATTCCCTGACCAAAGGGACACAGCTCCACCCCACCGAAGCGGTTCTCCGGCTGGGCGGCGGACAGGCCCATATACTGGTTCAGGTTGGTCAGGTGGAAATCAAAGGTGGGGTTGTTTGTAAGCACCCCCACCGGGTCCTCAAACAGTCTCAGGCCGTCGGCCATAGGCTCCGCCACCAGGGCCCGCTTTCCGTCGGCCAGGTGCCAATGGAGGGGGGCGTTTGGCATATTGGGGGCAAAGGGGGTATCCAAAATACGGACAGAGCGCAGCTTTTCCTCCGCCTGGTCCACGCTGTCGCAGCTGCCCAGCAGCCAGGGGATCAGCTCATAGGGGGCGGCGGGGGTACCGTCCTCCGAACCGCAAGGATAACAGGCGTTACCCGGGAAGTTGAGGCCTGCCATATAGAGGCCCTTCTCGTTGACCCCCTCAGCATAGAGGGGGTAGCCCTCCGCCACTGTGGCCATGCCGATGATGGCATAGTGCTTCTTCAGGGTGGGCATGGCTTGAAAGGAAAATGGGTAATTACGTGGAGTAATGACCACCTGCTGGCCAAACTGGTATTCCAGATCCAGGTTCCGCCCAAAATAAGTGTGGTCGGTGGTAAAGGTCAGGCTGGTACACATGGCTGACGCCTCCTGTATTCAAATGAAATGCCTTCCGGCGCATCCCTTAGTGTGACTGTCCCCGCTCCAGGTTATCCGGACTCTGTTGCAAAAAGGGCCTGCCGGAGCAGGCCCTTTTCTGTTTTAGCCGCACTTGGAGTAGCCGCAGTCACGGCAAGTGACGCAGCCGCCTTCGTGCTCCAGCTTCGCCCCGCACTCAGGGCAGAACTTGGCCAGCTTGGCCTCGGCAGGAGTCATGCCGGGCCGAGGAATGGGAGCCGCAGCCTTGGTTGCCGCACTGATGGGAGCAGGAGCGGGCTCGTGGGTGCCCTTGGACACCTTAAGCACCTTCTCCAGAGCCTTGGCAATGGCGTCGGGGCAGGAGGTCACCGGTACGCCGGACTGCCGCAGGCAGGAGGGGCAGCGGATACCCTTGAGCTGCTGGATGATCTCCTTGGGGTCCATGCCGGAACGGATGCCCACGCTGACCAGCCGGGCCGTTGCCTCGCTCTGGCTGGGGCAGCCGCCGGCCCGACCGGTGTTGGTAAACACCTCACAGATGCCGTTCTCGTCGTAGTTGACGGTAATATAAAGGTTGCCGCAGCCGATGCGCACCTTCTCGGTGAAGCCGGTGGTCACCGCCGGGCGGGGCCGGGGCTGGATGTGGCCATAGGCCTCCTGAGGCACCTGGCACTCCTCACACACCCGGCCGGTGGGGGCGGGGGCAGCCTCCTTACCGTCGTTGACCTTGCCGATGTTGAGCACCTGCTCGTTGCGGCTGCCGTCCCGGTAGATTGTGGTGCCCTTGCAGCCCAGGGTGTAGGCCAGGCGGTAGACCTCAGCCACCTCGGCCTTGGTGGCGGAGTTGGGGAAGTTCACCGTCTTGCTGACGGCGTTGTCGGTGTACTGCTGGAAGGCGGCCTGCATCTTCACGTGCCAGATGGGGGACACGTCGTGGGCGCACACGAATACCCGCTTGATCTCCTCGGGGATACCGTCCACATGGGCCAGAGAGCCCTGCTCCACGATCTGCTTCATCAGAGTCTCGGAGTAGATCCCCGCCTCCACCAGCTTGTCCTTCAGGATCTGGTTGGTCTCAATGAGGTGGGTATTGTCCATGACATTGCGGATATATGCATAGGCAAACACCGGCTCCACACCGGAGGACACGCCGGCAATGATGGACAGGGTGCCGGTGGGAGCGATGGTGGTAACAGTGGCATTGCGGATGGGCTTGCCGTCCTTGTAGATACTCTGGTCAAAGAGGGGGAAGGCACCCCGGCTCTCGGCCAGCTTCTCGCTCTCCTGGTGGCCGATGGTGTTGATGGTATCCATGATCTCCTGGGCCAGGGCCACACCCTCCTCGCTGTTGTAGGGCACACCCATATAGAGGAGCATATCGGCAAAGCCCATGACGCCCAGGCCGATCTTCCGGGTGGAGCGGGTCATCTTGTCAATCTCGGGCAGGGGGTACTGGTTGACCTCAATGACGTTGTCCAGGAAGTGGA
This sequence comes from Flavonifractor sp. An91, assembly GCF_002159225.1. Classification (NCBI taxonomy): domain Bacteria; kingdom Bacillati; phylum Bacillota; class Clostridia; order Eubacteriales; family Oscillospiraceae; genus Flavonifractor; species Flavonifractor sp. An91. The sequence goes on from NZ_NFHA01000012.1 coordinate 3,969, forward strand.
CGGCGGTACGGATGGTCTTTTCCAGCTTGGCCCGGTCCAGCACCCAGCCCGCCACGGTCTTGGTGATGTGGTTGACCAGGTTGATAGAGCCCAGATTGCAGCTCTCATAGGGCAGCAGGGGCTGCTCACCGCAGGGGTTGGTGGACTCAATCTCGCCCTGGCTGGGCACCGCGTTGTCCCGGTTGAGCCGGTCCAGGAAGATGATGCCCGGCTCGCCGGTCTGCCAGGCGGAGGTGACGATGGTGTCAAAGACCTCCCGGGCCTTCAGCTGGCCCATCACCCGGCCGGTGGCCGGATCCACCAGATCGTACATCCCGTCCGCACTCACCGCCTCCATAAAGGCCTCGGTGATGCCCACGGAGATGTTGAAGTTGGTGATCTCGGAGGTATCGTTCTTGCAGGTAATAAAGTCCATAATGTCGGGGTGATCCACCCGGAGGATGCCCATGTTGGCCCCCCGGCGGGTGCCGCCCTGCTTCACCGCCTCGGTGGCGGCGTTGAACACCTTCATAAAGGAGATGGGGCCGCTGGCCACACCGCCGGTGGAGTTGACGGTGGAACCCTTGGGACGCAGCCGGGAGAAGGAAAATCCGGTGCCGCCGCCGCTCTTGTGGATGAGAGCTGCGTTCTTAATGGCGTCAAAGATGTCCTCCATGGAGTCGGCCACCGGCAGCACAAAGCAGGCGGACAGCTGCCCCAGAGGGCGGCCGGCGTTCATCAGGGTGGGGGAGTTGGGCAGGAAGTCCAGATTGGTCATCATCTCATAGAATTCCGCCGCCGTGGCCACCACATCGGCCTTGGGGTCAAAATGGCGGTCGCCTTCGGCCACCGCGTTGGCCACACGGTGGAACAGACCGTCCACTGTCTCGGTGGGATTCCCCCGCTCATCCCGGGCCAGATAACGCCGCTCCAGTACAGCCTTGGCGTTTTCAGAAATGGGCATATCGTATCTCTCCTCTGAGTGTATTTCAGTTCTAAGCACAAGATATTGTATCATGAAAAACGCCCATGTCAATATGTCCGATTTCTTGCCCTTTTCACCCGTTCTTGCTATAATGGAGCCCGGAAGCCCTTGTGCCTGAAGCAGGTGCGAATTTCGGGCCGTGCTTTGCCGGTCCGGCTGGGCTCAATTTGGATTTATTTTTGTGCGAGGTGACGGAATGGATCTCCATCAACCGGACCGGGCCCAGCTGCTGCGCCCCCACTGTCAATGGTTCTCCCGGCTGGGATGGGCCCTGTTTGCCCAGATGGCCGCCATGCTGGCGGTCCAGCTGTTGGTGGCCGGCATCGTCCCCAGCGTTTTGAATCACCCCATCTCCCGCTGGTGCCTCTCCGTGGGCTCAGCCTACGGCGCGGGTGTGCCCGCCTTCTGCCTGGTGCTGCGCGGCGTGCCCGCCCCGGGCCCCTCCGCACGCCGCCCCATGGGGCCGCTGAACCTGGGCAAAGCCCTGGTGACCACCCTTGGTCTGGTCTATTTGTCCAATCTGCTCACCCTGCTTCTCACCCAACTGATTGGGATTCTCCGGGGCCAGGCGGTCACCAATCCGGTGGACAGTCTGGCTGGCTACCCTACGGTACTCAACCTTCTGCTGGGCTGCGTCATTGCGCCCCTGTCAGAGGAATATCTCTTCCGCTATTTGCTGCTGAACCGTCTGCGGCCTTACGGGGATAAATTTTCCATCCTGGCCTCCGCCCTGTGCTTCGGCCTGTTTCACGGCAATCTGAATCAGCTGTTCTATGCCTTTGCCGTGGGGGCCCTCTTCGCCTATGTGGTGCTCCGGACCGGCTGCCTGTGGCAGTCCATCCTGCTCCACGCCCTGATCAACTTTACCTCGGTGGGTCTGGTACCCCTGCTGGAGCTGCTGGGCCAGACCGGAGAACTGCTGACCTCCCTGCTGGTGCTGGGGTCCATCGTGGTCGGCATGACCTTTCTGGTCACCAGCTGGCGGGAGATCAAACTGGAATCCGGCCTGGTCCCCTTCTCCGAGGGCATGAAATGGCGGCTCTTCTTTGAAAATCCTGGTGTCATCGCCTTCTGTCTGCTGGCGCTCATCCTGATGGCCAGCTATGTTCTGTAACCTACCTCAAGCGGAAAAGGCGATGCAGCCGCACCCCCTGAGCCTGGAGGGCCGCCAGGTAGAGCACCACACCGAAGAGGGTGCAGGCCCCCACCGCCGTCCACTCCCCTACTCCGCTGTCCAGCAGCACCCGAAAGAGCAGGTTGCCGGTGAGGCCGGTCAGCAGGGCCGCCAGGCCGGGGGCTACCCCCCAGCCAAAGAGCCGCAGCTTCAGTCCGGTAACCCGCCGCACCTGGAACCAGTTCAGGAGCGCTCCCAGGGCGGAGGAGGCCACCACCCCCACCCAGTAGCCGCCGATCCCCACACCGGGGAGTCCCAATAACAGATAGGTGCAGCCCAGCTGCAGCCCGCCGGACAGAATGGAACTGCGGGCTGCAGCTTTTTGTCTGCCCAGGCCGTTGAGGGCGCATCCCAGTACCGCCTGCCAACAGGACAGCAGTACCCCTACCGACAGGGGGAGCAGATATCGACCTACCCCCTCCTCCCGAAAGAGCAGCTGGCCCAGGGTGGGGCCCACCACTACCAGCAGAGCCATGGCAGGAAACATAAGCACCGAGGTGGCCAGCATAGACCGGTCGATCCGCCGCCGGATCAGCGGGGTGTTGCCCAGAGCTGCCCCCTGGGCCAGCTTGGGCATGAGCACCAGCCCCAGGGCGCCGATGAAGGCAGTGGGCAGGCAAAGCATGGGCATGGTCATGCCGCACAGCACACCGAACTCCTCCATGGCCCGGCTCACCTCCGCTCCGGCGGCCACCAGCCGCTGGGGGATGAGCACCGCGTTGGCCGAGCCCATCAGGTTGCCCAGCAGACTGGTGAACCCCACCGGCAGGGCGATGGCCAGGATCTGCCGGTTCATCCGCCGGGAGGCCCCCGGCTCTCCCAGCTTCTCCCCTGCCAGCCTGCGGCGGGCCAGCAGCATCAGCGTGATGGAGGAAAAGAGCTCGCACACGATCATGCCCACCACGATAATGGCCACGGTCCGCTCCGGATTCTGGGGCAGGAAGAGCACCAGCAGCCCGAGAACCGCCGCCGCCCGGATGACCTGCTCGCACAGCTCCACCGCCGCCGGGGGCCGGATGGCGCCGGTACCATAGAAGAAGTGTTTATGGAGGTTCTCCACACCGGTAAGCAGAATACAGGGCAGCAGCAGCAAAAGCCCCATCTGAGTGCGGGCGTCCCCCAGCAGGTACACCGAAATAGGGTCATACAGCAGGGCAGTGACCGTGGCCAGCACTCCAAACAGTCCCAGGAAGCACAGCAGGCACCGGCGGAGCACCTGGGCCGCCGCTCCCCGCTGTCCCCTGGCATAGTATCCGGCAGACAGGTTGGATACCGCTGCCGTCAGCCCCACCGCTGTCAGAGAGAGCAGCACGGAATAGACCGGCATAATGAGCTGGTAGAGGCCCATGATCTCCGCCCCGATGAGGCGGGAAAGTAAAATCCGGTAGACAAAGCCCAAAAACTGCCCGGCAATGCCGGTACCGGTGAGCAGCAGGGTGCCGTAGAGCATGGATGTCCGGTCGAGCTTCAATGGGCCCTCCCCCTTTCAATGGTCCACTTCCACTCTATTCCGCATGGTTGTCCGGCATACATCCAGAAACCTTTTGACAAATGACGGCAAAGGTTTTATCATAGAACCGTATATTTTAGTGAATTGCAGTATAAAAGTGAGGAATCCCTATGATCGCCACCGTCATCAATGTGGTCCTGATCCTGCTGGGCAGCATTCTGGGCCTTCTGTTCAAAAACCGCATCAGCGCCCGGTTTGCCTCGGGTATCACCTTCGCCCTGGGCCTGTGCGTGCTGGGTATTGGCACTACCAGTATGATTGGCACAGCCGACACTTTATGTGTCATCGTGTGTATGGTAATCGGTACCCTGTTGGGAGAGCTCATCAACATTGAGAAACGTATGGACTCGGTGGGAGACGTGCTTCGCCGCAAACTGATCCGCGGAGAGAGCAACAGCCGCTTTGTGGAAGCCTTTGTAAACTGCTCTGTCCTGTACTGCGTGGGGGCAATGGCCATCAACGGCGCCATGGAGGCCGGGATGAACGGCAATTATGATATCATCATCTCCAAGGCGGTGATCGACGGGGTCAGTTCCATTACCTTTGCAGCCGCCATGGGCATCGGGGTGGCCTTCGCTGCCCTGCCCACCTTCCTCTACCAGGGTGCACTCACTATTATTTTCAGCATCGTGGGACAAGGGATAGACCCGGCCATTGTCACCGAGATGAGCGCCGTGGGCGGCACCATCATCGTGGGTATCGGCGTGAATATGCTGGGTCTGCCCAAAGAAAAACTGCGGGTCGGCAATATGCTGCCCGCCATCTTCCTGCCCCTGGCCTACATTCCCATCCGGGACTGGCTGATGGCAACGCTGGGCTGAGCGGCATAAAAGGCAGACACATGGTAGTTTCCCACGTGTCTGCCTTTGTCTTGCCCACTTAACTTTATCAAAGATCTTGCCGTTTCCGCCGCTCGACAGGCCAAATATTTGGATAGGAAAAAGGGCTTCCCAGCGAAAACCATCGCTTGGGAAGCCCCTCTCGTTTTTTACCAAACGGGAACAGATGAAACCTTATTCATCAACAAGTCCTTCGCAAAACCGCATCAGGATCACAGCAACCTCGGCACGGGTAGCATCTCCTTCAGGGCTGAGGGTACGGTCACTGGTACCGTTGATGATTTCAGCGCCCACAGCCCACTGCATGGCGGGAATGGCATATTCGCCCACATCGGCAGCGTCCGTGTAGGAGAGAATGTTGGTGTTCTCTCCGATGCTCACATCGTAACCCTTGTACTGCGCATAGCGGTGGAGCATGGTAGCCATCTGCTCTCGGGTGATAAGATCGTCAGGCCCAAATTTGTTGTTTCCGTATCCGGTAATGATTCCTTCACTGGCGGCCCACCGGACTGCCTCGCCGTACCAGGAATCCAGATCCACATCATCGAACGGCACGGCGTAATCTACCACAGGGCTGCCCTCCAGCCGCCACAGAATGGTGGCAACCATGCTTCGGGTGGTGGTCATATCCGGGCTGAAGGTGATGCTGCTGGTACCGTCCATCAGGCCGTGTCTATAGACGTAATACACGCCGTCCTCATACCAGATATCCGCGGGCACATCCACGAAGGGCAGTTCAATCTGAGTCACCTCAGTAAAGGCGGCTTTCACCGTAACGGCACTGTCCGGCATGGTAAAGGTGTATGTACCATCCTTCTCTTCATCCAGCGTGATGGTTTTTCCATCCTGCTGCGTTACGGTAAGGCTGTCAAGCCGATAGCCGTCGTCCGGGGTGACGGTCAGAGTAACCGTCGTGTCGGCGTTGGCGCTGTTCCGGTCCGCGACGACGGTGCCGTGGTCGCTGTCCTCCACGGTGATCTTGTAGCTGGAGACACCGCCGCCTCCGCCACCGCCACCACCGCCGCTGGACTGCACTTCAAAGGTGGCCGCAACGGTCAAAGCGGTATCGGTTTCCGCAACCGTATAGGTACTGCCGCTGGTAAAGTTCTTGCCGTTCACCGTGAGGGTACTCAGGCGATAGCCGCTGTCGGGCTGTCCGGTAATCACCAGTTTGTCACCGGCAACCACCTTCACGCCGCTCTTCAGGGCAACGCCGTCACGGGTGACCGTCACAGTACCGTTTTCAGCGGTTTCGATGGTCAGAGGAATGCCAGCCAGAATATCCACTGTCAGGCCGATCTCCTCCTGCACATTGGGAATAAAAACGGTCACAGTGCCGTCGCCGTTGGGTGTGATGGTCGCATCCTCCCGGGCCACAGTCACGGTCTTGATGGCGCTGTCCGCAGCAGGCGCCACGGTGAAGGTCACGTCGCCGCCCCGGCGAATCTCATTTTCCGGCGCGCCGGGATAGGTATCTGCAGGGTTCCGCTGATCGATGGTAACGGTATAGCCTTCGCCGCCTGCGGGAACCACAAAGCCCTGGTACGTCTCAAACTCCACGGTAACGGTGGTATTTTCGCCGAGGGAGTCAATGGTCAGGGTGTTGGTGAGGTTGCCTTCCACCACTTCGCCGTTGATGGTCCACGCCTTTACCATGTAGTTGGCATCCGGGGTGGCGGTAATGGTGATGGTCTCACCATAGCGGGCGGGATCGGTAGCCGAGGCGGTGCCGCCGGTGCCGGTTTTCAGGGTCACCTGCTGCTCCATGCCCCAAAGCTCCACAGCCACGGTGCAGTCGTCGGTGGCCGCATAGGTAAAGGTGTTGCCGGTCTCACCGGGCTGCTCCACACCGTTCACTGTCCAGCACTTCACTTCGTAGTGCTCGTCAGGAACCACGGTAAAGGTAACAGGTCCGGACACGGCAGCGCCGCTCTCGATGGAATATTCGCCCATCTTGGCGGTCAGTGTGCCGTGGGCAGGATCGGCAAAGCTCACCTTGGGCAGGCCGGAGGTGTACTGAACCGTCACATTCAGGTCCTGCATCGGGGTAAGGGTAAGTGTGTTGCCGGTTTCCGGCTGTACCACACCGTTGACGATCCACTCCTTCACCCGGTAGCCCTCATCAGGCGCAGCGGTAAAGGTGATGGTGCCGTCCTCATAAACCACGCTGGGCTTGCTGTCATCATACAGCTCCATGCCCTTGCGCTCCGCCGCAGCGGAGATGGTGCCGTGGGTGCCGCTTCCGTCGGTCACTTTCCACTCCTTGAGGGCATAGCCGTCAGCGGGAGCGGCGGTAAAGATGATTTCATCGTCGCTGCCGAAGGTGGCGCCGGTGGAGGGGAATGCCTCCCCATTCACAGTCGCGCTCACGGTGCCATGGTCATCGTTCGCGGTATAAGAGACAATGCTCTCCTCCGCTACCACAGCGGCGGTCACGGTGATGGTGGTGGCCTCCTGGATGGCGAAGTTGAACTGGCCGTCCACCGGGGTAACGGTCTCGGTGCCCTCCTCTGTGGTCAGGGTCACTTCGGTGATGGCATAGCCGGGCTTAGGCACGGAGATGGCAAAACCTGTGCCCTCCTCTGTAGACTCCAGATCGTCCCACGACCATCCGCCCTTGCTCTTGTCATAGATCTCATAAGTATAGGTGATGACCGGGGTGCGCTGGAGCACCACGCTGTCGTAGGCCTTGGTGGCAAAGCTGTCGGTGGTTGAGGTAGTCAGGGTCTCCTCAAAAGTCTCCGTCCAGGTGTTGGAGGAGCCGACCTGCAGTTCCACTGTGACAAAGTTGGTCTCCACCTCTCCGGCAAAGCCCACACCGAAGGAGGTCTCGTCGCCGGTGCCCTTGGTGTATTCGTAGCTCTGGGTGAAAGAATAGGTGGTCTCGCCGGAGTCGCTGCCCAGGTCAATGCCGTCAAAATAAGGGGCCATCTGGAGCACGGCGGCAACCCGGGGATCGGTGTAGGTCCAGTTCTTACCCTTGTAGCGGGCCAGCACGCCGTCGTCATCCCGGTCCATGGAGACCAGCACAAAGTTGGTGTTATAGTTCCAGTTGCCCCCGGCGCCGGCGCCGCCCTGTCCTGTGCTGCCGCCCATGAAGAAGCCGCTGGATTTTTCATAGAACATACTGGTGTCGGTACCGCCGGCGCTGCCCACGCCGCCGCCGTTGCCGTCATAGTTCTTGCCGCCTACGGCGCCCAGACGATAGAAATAGTCGTCGTCTCCGCTCTCCCTATTGCTATAGACAAAGAAGATCTGCTCATAGCCGTAGTCGTTGCCGTCGAAATTGCCCACAGCCACGGAGGGGATGAAGGTCTGGTCGCAGATCGTGCTCTGGACGGAATCATCATTATCCTTGACGAAGGAGACGGTGTAGAGCTCATTGGCACCGCCGGTGGAGAAGTCGATGATCTTGCCGCCCATGAAGACGTATTCCGCGTTGATGCTGCCGTTGAAGGCCACGCAGGCCAGGCTCAGAGGCGAGCGGCCATACTTGCCGCCGGTACCGCCGGCAAACCAACCGGTGGCGTCGATGGAATGGAAGTGGGTCACACTGTCGTCCGTACCGGGGGAGGCAAAGCTGCCATCGGAACGGGCGTTGAAGACGGCAACATTCCAAATATTCCTATCCAAGGCGTAGGCAGTTTCGCAGTCGGCGGAGTTAGCTTTGGAGGTGACGGTATTCTTGGTGCCGCCCACCACGATTTCGTCGGTGCCGTCGCCGTCCACGTCGCCGGTGTCCAGTCCCACGGCAGTCATGGTATAATAGCTTTTCTTTCCACCGCTGATGCCGTTATCCATCGCCAGAAAAACGACCTGGCGGCCGCCGTCTGCCACAGGGCTGGAAGCGTTGCCCCCGTAGGACACGGCCATCATGGGGAGGTAGTATTCGCAATCGAAGTTTTGTTTGTCACCGCCTGCATCCATGAGATAGGAGACCGCCACCAGATCGTCCTTGCCGTCGCCGTCATAGTCGCCAGCAGTGATGGCAAAATAGTTGCCCGCCAGTTTTCCGGGTTACTCTTCTTGATCCAGGATGCATCGGTTGGGAACCAGTAGCCCTGCCAGTTCTCTCCGGTATCCGCGTCCTGGACGTAGAGGATGATTCTTTCATCATTCGGTTCAAAGCCGATGTAGGCGATGTGATCCTTCCGCCCCGAGCCGGCGGGGTCGAAGGCCACAGCCTCCACAAAGGAGAGGGCGTAGGTGGCGAACGGCGGCTCACCATGGATGTTTTGATAGCTGCCATAGTTGGCAAAGCTGCCGTTTACCCCACCCTCGCCGAAGCCGCCGCCGCGGCAGGCAGCGTCATGCCGGGCATCAGGGATACCAGCAGGCACAGGCTGACAAAAGCCGCAAGGATTCGTTTTTTCATTTGCTTTCCTCCTTTGCTTCTGAAGTGGTAGAAGTTTCCGTACCGGAGTGCATTTACCGGATTAACGTTGACTGTCTCAGCCGCTCGTCATCCTCCTTTCCCAAAATGGCGGGCTTTTGACGACACAAAAAGGGCGCGCCACGCCGCGAAAGAAACGCAAGCGCAACGCACTCTTTGGAAAAATCTAAAATTTGGAATTTCATAAAGGGGCAGACCTGTTCCGTCTGTCTGGCCATGGAAGTGGACATCCATTTGTCAAGATATTTGCCGTAACTCTTCACCCCATCGCCTCTCTCTCATTCCGGTAAGCACTGCCGTGTCTCTGCGCATTTCGTAAAATAGCGTATTCACATTATAGCGGAAAGAATCCAGGGTTACCATTACCCATTTTGACCCCTAAAATGGGTGAGGCATATGGGCATACCCCTTGTTGCTTTTCTACCGAAGCATATACTGCTTCAAGTCTTTTCGATTCTCCACGTTGAGCTTTTTCATCGCCTCGGAAATGTGGCTCTTAACGGTATTTATCGAAATATTCAGGTATTCCGCAATTTCCTGATTGGTCCAGCTCCGTGCGGCCAGCATGGCCATGGCAAATTCGGTGGTGGTCAGATCGTCCGCCACATCATGCCCGGTGATAGGGTTGTGAACTCTACGCCAGCCGGAAGAGAACCGATAGGTTATGTCAATAATCCGCTTGAAGTCTTCCGGCCAATTTGGTTTGATGGTCGCCTCCAACATCGCGCCCAAAAGCCCGTGGTGCTCGCCGAAGCCCTCAATGAGATCATCCGGGCGGGCAATCTCCCACGCCGTCAGAAGATGGGCCTGGGCACGATCCGGCTGTTTCATGCTCATGTAGTCCATCACCGCCACCAGATGGAGATAAATGGCGGAGATGGGGTAGGCACTGGCCCCCATGGCAAGGGTGGCCTCCACCACCCCGGCGCTGCGTGCGTATTCCTCTTTTAAATAGAGGTAGTGGGCCTGCACATACAGCGCAAATGCCCGCAGGCCAGGAGGCAGCAGCGGCAGGAATTCCTTCGTGGGCGGCATTTCCGCCGGCAAAGGCAGATGCAGCAGCACCGCCGCCGCAAAGGCCACAAAGACTTCCATGGCGCGGATGGGCGTGGCATTTTCTCCTCCGGCAGCCAGGGTGCTTTTGATTTCATTCAGAGCGTATCGGGCATGATCGATCCGCCCCATGGACAGGCAGGCATAGGCAAAAATCCAGCAGGCAGACAACTTGGTCGCCCCATCCTCCGCATTGAGGTAGGGTTCGGTCTCCTGCATGGCTTTTTCCGCCTGTCCGCTGAAATAGTGATACTCTGCCAGGGCAATGTCCTTTTGGGGTCCTGCTTTCATTTGATCGATGGTTTCCAGGCAATGACCCGGCTCAAAGGCTGTGTTCATCAGAGGCATAAAACCAGGAAAGAGTTCTTGGGGCCGCTGCATCTGGGCGGCTGCGGACTGCCTCTTTTGTTTGCGGGGATCACCTGGTTTTTCAGCGTCTTCCGGGATCGCCCAAGATCCGCCGAATCGTTCCGCACCGGGAATACGGCCTTCCGCACAATATTGATTGACCCGCCGTTCGGATATGCCCCATTTACAGGAAGCTTCTTTAATGGAAAGATACCCGTTCACTTCCGTACCGCCTTTCAAGAAAATCTGCTGTGTCTATGCTGTAATCACGGCAAGAGGGCACTCCTTGTCAAAATCTGGGAGTGCATACGTCTTTTTCAAGTATATTGTATACGAATATCAGTAGATTTTCAAGCAATCAGATCATAATCAACAATAGGAATCATCATATTATGGATGAAAAAAAGAGTGCTGATATTCCATATCAGCACTCTTTTTCTTATGATATTAACATTTCCCGATATTCTGGCTCTTCCGTCTGAACATATTGTTTTCCCTTTATTATAAGGAAAACACATTTTGCTTTTATGCTCAGTTGAACTTATAGATCTTTCGGGCCAGCCGGTACAGCTTCACCGACAGCTTCCGGCCCTGATATCCGGGGATGTTGCCCACAAAGGACAGGGAGCGGTACTTGTACTTGTGATAAAGCCCCACGTCCTTGCTGCGCAGATACTCCCACAGTTCGGTCTTTTTGCCCAGGGCCTCGGGAGAGCCGTCCAGAATGAGGAAGATGGAGGAGATGGTCATCATCATGGACAGGTAGCTGCTCATATACCGGGCCAGCCGGGGCTGCTGAGCGTGGAGTTTGCGGAGATCGTGGCTGTCGATCATGATCTTGTTGACCCGCAGCTGCTGGTCCACCCGGCCCACCATCACCTGCTCGTTGACGCTCTGGTCAGCCCGGCCGATAAAGTAGCGGTACAGATCAATGTCCATGTAATAGATCCGCTTCACATAGGGCAGAGGCTGGTAGACAAAGATGTTGTCCACATAGAAGGTGTGCTTAGGCAGCTCCAGGCCGCAGTCCCGCAACAGCTGGGTGCGGTAGATCACGCTGTGCATCAGCAGGAACTGGGAGGGGCGGAACCGGCCCACCTTGCTCCAAGAAAAGATCTTGTTCTGGGGGAACACATTGGTGTACCGGACCACCTTCTGGGTGTTGTCCTCCACGTGCTCGTAGACGTAGTTGGCCACGAACATATCCACCGGCTTCTCCATTTTGGCAAACTTCCGCAGTTTCTCCAGAGCCTTCTGGAGGGCGGCCTCATCCAGCCAGTCGTCGGAATCCACCACCTTGAAATAAAAACCGGTGGCGTTTCGGATGCCCTGGTTGACGCCCTCACCGTGGCCGCCGTTCTCCTGATGGATGGCCTTCACGATGTTGGGATACTGCGCGGCGTAGCGGTCACAGATGGCGGGGGTGTCATCCTTGGTGGAGCCGTCGTCCACCAGGATGATCTCGATATCCTCACCGCCGGTGAGCAGGGTCTCCACACAGTGCTCCATATAGGCTGCGGAGTTGTAGCAGGGCACTGCGAACGTAATGAGCTTTGACATATGTAGCTTTCCTCACTTCAACAGATCGTCACACAGCGCCAGAGCCCGGGCGGCAATGGCATCCATGTTGTAGTACTTGTACTCCGCCAACCGGCCCAGCAGATGGAACCGGGGGAACTGGTCGGCCTCCGCCTTGTACTTGGCGTAGAGGGCGTTGTTGGCCTCGTTGATGATGGCGTAGTAGGGGATCTCCCCCGCCCCGCCGGTATAGGCGCTGGAGTACTCCTTCATGATGGTGGTCACACCGGGCAGCTCCTGACCGGTGAGATACTTGAACTCGGTGATGCGGGTATAATCCTGGTCCATGGTGTAGTTCACCGTGCCGTGGCTCTGCCAGAAGTCCACGGGGTGGGTCTCAAACTGGAAGGTCAGGGTGCGGTAGGGCAGCCGGCCGTAGCAGCAGCCGAACAGCTCATCTGCCGCGCCGGTGTAGATCACCGTGCCGTCAAAAGGCACGCCGTCCAGCAGCACCTGCCCGTCCGCCAGGGTCAGGCGGGCGGCGGCGTCGGTGTTCAGCTCCACGGTGATATCGGGGTGATCCAGCATCCGCTCAAACATGGGGGTATAGCCCTCCTTGGGCATCCCCTGGTAGAGATCCTGGAAGTAACGGCAGTCCTCGGACAGGAACACCGGCACCCGGGCGGTGGTGTTGGGATCAATCTCCTCCGGGCGCTGTCCCCACTGCTTCATGGTGTAGTAGACAAAGACGTGCTCGTACACATAGTCGGCCAGGGCGGCGATCTCAGGATCGGGATTCTGCCGCAGTTCCAGAATGGTGACCTTCTTCTCCATGCCGTAGGCAGCGATGAGCCGCTTGGCCAGACTGTCGGCCTTCTCCGCTCCGAAGGCCGCCCGCATGGACACCAGATTGAATGGCACCGGCATTTCCATCCGGCCCTCTTCCGCCGGAATGTTGGCCACCACCTGATGCTGATAGTTCAGCCAGGGGGTGAAGCGGGACAGATAGTCAAAGACCCGCTTATCGTTGGTGTGAAAGATATGGGGACCGTACCGGTGGATGAGCACACCGGCCTGGTCAAAGCAGTCGTAGGCGTTGCCGCCCACATGGTCCCGGCGCTCCAGCACCAGCACCTTTTTCCCGCCCCGCTCGGCCAGCTCCCGGGCGCAGATGGCACCCGCCATACCGGCGCCGATGACCAGGCAGTCAAATGGATGACCCATGGTATCCGTCCTCTCTCATTGGAATGATCGCAGCGATTGGATGCGGCCATATGCCCAGTCCAGGCATATAACGGATTCATTTTAACACAGAATCAAAGAAATGGGGGAAAAGAATCCATTAAGTTTTCCTTAACGGTGTTATCGGTCCGAAGCCCGGTGATCCACCCGGGGGGCAGCTCCGCCCAGGAAGCACTCGGCATAGTGATCCATGGCCCGCTGGATGACCTGAATGGCGGCCTGCCGGTCGTTCACGTCGCCGGCCACGGCCTCCTTGCCCTCCAGAGCCTTGTAGACCGTGAAGAAGTGGGCCATCTCATCAAAGATGTGGCCGGGCAGATCCATCAGATCCTGATAGGTATTATAGGTAGGATCGGAGAAGGGGATGGCAATGATCTTTTCGTCGTTCTTGCCGCCGTCCAGCATGGAGATATAGCCCACCGGATAGCAGCGCACCAGAGTCAGGGGGTCCATGGCCTCGGAGCAGAGCACCAGCACGTCCAGGGGGTCGCCGTCATCGCCGTAGGTCCGGGGAATGAACCCGTAGTTGGCGGGATAGTGGGTAGAGGTGTGGAGCACCCGGTCCAGAATGATGAGACCGGTCTCCTTGTCCAGCTCATACTTCTTCTTGCTGCCCTTTGGAATCTCAATGACCGCCACAAAGTCCTCAGGCTGGATGCGGCTGGGGCTGATATCATGCCAAATATTAGACATCTCTGTATCTCCTTTTATTTTATGATCTGCTTATGTCCGTTCTGGATCGTCAGACGGACACAGAATAAGCTGATTCAGTAATCATTATTATATCTTTCCTCCCGAAAGAATACAATACCTTGCCCCGTTCATTTTTCCACGTTTTGTCTTTTTCTGCCCACTGCTCCAAATTGGCCGGTATTCCTTTTGTAAAATGGGACATCCTACAATGTAAAGTCCGGAAACCACTGGGAGAGAGCAGCTTTACTCATTCTTTACAATTCGTTGAAGGACAACTTTACAATGGGCCGTTATACTGTAGCTTGTTCCGAGACACCAAAAGACACCAAGAATACATTGCATGATTGGAGATTGAACACCATGAAAAAGAGAACTCTTGCGCTGATGCTTTCCGCCGCTCTGTGCGTGGGTATGCTGGCCGGCTGCGGCGGCGGCGATGCCGGCAGCGCCAACAGCCCCGCCGGCAACACCAACAGCCCCGCTGTGACTGAGTCCGAGACTCCCGACAACACCACCGAGCTGACCGGCACCGTGGTCACCAACGGCTCCACCTCCATGGAGAGCGTGATGGGCTCCCTGACCGAGGCCTTCCGTGAGGTCCAGCCCGGCATCCAGGTTCAGTACACCGGTTCCGGTTCCGGCGCCGGCATCACCTCCGCTCAGGACGGCACCGCCGACATCGGTCTGGCCAGCCGCGACCTGAAGGATGATGAGACCGGCGTGAAGGCCATCACCGTGGCCAAGGACGGCATCGCCATCATCATCAACCCCGAGAACCCCGTGGCTGACCTGAGCGTGGAGCAGATCGCTCAGCTGGCCACCGGTGAGATCACCAACTGGTCCGAGGTTGGCGGCAACGACGCTCAGGTCGTGTTCATCGGCCGTGAGGCCGGCTCCGGCACCCGCGACGGCTTCGAGTCCATCACCGGCACCGAGGACGCCTGCAAGTACCAGAACGAGCTGACCTCCACCGGCGAAGTGATCGCCAACGTGGCTTCCAACCCCAACGCCATCGGCTACGCCTCCCTGTCCGCTGTGGATGACACCGTGAAGGCCATCACCGTGGGCGGTGTGGCTCCCACCGAGGAGACCGTTCTGGACGGCACCTACGCCATTCAGCGTAACTTCAACTTCATCGTCAGCGACAGCGCCGAGCTCTCCGACGCGGCTCAGGCCTTCATCGAGTGGGCTACCTCCGCTGATGCCGCCGATCTGATCGCCGGCGCCGGCGCGGTGCCCGTGGCCGAGTAAATCCATCCGCCGTTTTGATTGCCCCCTCGGTCACGAGGGGGCAATCTCTATGATTTCAACTTTTTACGAAAGGCCGGTCATCAACCATGAAACAAAAGCTCCGACCGTTGGAAGTGACCATGAACCTGCTGTTCTTCCTCTGCGGTTTCATTGCGGTCGTCTTCGTCCTGTTCATCAGCATCTACCTGATCATCTCCGGCCTGCCCGCCATTAAGGAGATCGGGCTGGTGGAATTTCTGTTCGGGACCAAGTGGGCCTCCACCGCAGCAGAGCCCTCCTTCGGTATCCTTCCTTTTATTCTGACCTCCATCTACGGCACTGCCGGCGCCATTGTGCTGGGCGTTCCGGTGGGCTTTATGACGGCGGTGTTCCTGGCCAAGATCGCCCCGCCCAGAGTCGCCTCCGCCGTGCGCACCGCCGTGGACCTGCTGGCAGGCATTCCCTCGGTAGTCTACGGTCTCATCGGCATGATGGTGCTGGTTCCCGCCGTCCGGGAACTGTTCAACCTGCCTGACGGCGCCAGCCTGTTCTGCGCCATCATCGTGCTGGCCGTCATGATCCTGCCCTCCATCATCTCCGTGTCCGAGACCGCCCTGAAGGCGGTCCCCAAGGAGTATGAGGAGGCCTCCCTGGCCCTGGGCGCCACCCACATTGAGACAGTGTTCCGGGTAAGCGTTCCCGCCGCCTCCAGCGGTATCGCCGCCTCTATCGTGCTGGGCATCGGCCGTGCCATCGGCGAGGCCATGGCCGTCATCATGGTGGCCGGCAACGTGGCCAATATGCCCTCCCTCTTCTCCTCCGTCCGCTTCCTGACCACCGCTGTGGCCAGCGAAATGTCCTACGCCTCCGGCCTCCAGCGTCAGGCTCTGTTTTCCATCGCGCTGGTGCTCTTCCTCTTTATCATGCTTATCAATGTGATCCTCAACACGCTTCTCAAACGGAAGAAGGGGTGATATACTGTGATCGAAATGAAACCTCTTTCCGGAAAGCGGAAGGCCTATGACCGTACCCTCCGTTTCCTGCTCTACTTCTGCGCCGCTCTGACCTGCGCACTGCTGGTGTTCGTCATTGGCTATATTTTTATCAATGGCCTGCCCCACATCTCCTGGGAGTTCCTGACCACGGAGACCAGCTATATTAAAGATACCATCGGCATTCTGCCCAACATCCTCAACACGGTCTATATTGTGGTGGTCACCCTGATCTTTATCCTGCCTCTGGGCGTGGGCGCCGCCATCTACCTCACCGAGTACGCCCGCAACCGGCGGCTGGTAAGCATTCTGGAGTTTGCCACCGAGACCCTCACCGGCATCCCCTCCATTATTTTCGGTCTGGTGGGTATGCTGTTCTTCTGTCAGTTTCTGGGCCTGAAGGCCTCCCTGCTGGCCGGCTCCCTCACCCTGGTCATCATGACCCTGCCCACCATCGTCCGCACCACCCAGGAGGCCCTCAAGACCGTTCCCCAGTCCTACCGGGAGGCCGCCCTGGGCCTGGGCGCCGGCAAGTGGCGGATGATCCGCACGGTGGTGCTTCCCTCCTCGGTGGACGGCATCGTCACCGGCTGCATCCTGTCCATCGGCCGCATTGTGGGCGAGTCCGCCGCCCTGCTCTTTACCGCCGGTATGGGCATGGCGCTCAACGACTTCTTCGGCTCCTTTGACCAGTTTATCCACTCCTCCGGTGCTTCCCTCACCGTGGCTCTGTATGTGTATGCCAAGGAGCGGGCCGAGTTTGACGTGGCCTTTGCCATCGCCGCCATCCTGATGCTGCTCACCCTGGTCATCAACTTGACCGCCAAGCTGGTGGGCAAGAAATTAAAGAAGAAATAAGGAGTTCCAACCATGGATGAAAATACGATTCTGTCTGTAAAGGGGCTGGACCTCTGGTACGGCCAGACCCAGGCCCTGAAGGATGTCAGCGTGGATATTCCCGAAAAGCAGGTCACCGCCCTCATCGGTCCCTCCGGCTGCGGCAAGTCCACCTTCCTGAAAACCCTGGACCGGATGAACGACCTGGTCCCCGGCATCAAGATCACCGGCTCCATCCAGTACCGGGGTCAGGAGATCTATGACTCCAAAGTGGACGTGACCTGGCTGCGCAAGCAGATCGGCATGGTGTTCCAGAAGCCCAATCCCTTCCCCATGTCCATCTACGACAACATCGCCTACGGTCCCCGTACCCACGGCATCAAGAACAAGAGCCGTCTGGACGACATCGTGGAAAAGTCCCTCCAGGGCGCCGCCATCTGGGACGAGGTGAAGGACCGCCTGAAAAAGTCGGCTCTGGGCCTGTCCGGCGGCCAGCAGCAGCGTATCTGCATCGCCCGTGCTCTGGCCGTGGAGCCTGACATTCTGCTGATGGACGAGGCCACCTCCGCTCTGGACCCCATCTCCACCTCCAAGATCGAGGACCTGATCGCCGATCTGAAGAAAGATTACACCATTGTCATCGTCACCCACAATATGCAGCAGGCCACCCGTGTGTCCGACAAATGCGCCTTCTTCCTGCTGGGCCAGCTCATCGAGTTCGGGGATACCACCCAGCTCTTCTCCGTGCCCAAGGATAAGCGCACCGAGGACTACATCACCGGCCGCTTCGGTTAACAGGAGGCTCTCATGAGAAAAACCTTTGACGCCGAGCTCCAGGAGCTCAATTATGAAATGATCGACATGGCCGCCGCCGCTGAGGACGCCATCGACGTGGTGGTGGAGTCTCTGGCCTCCAGCGACGATGCCGCCGCCAAATCCGCGGTGGAAATGACCAAGCACATGGACGAGATGGAGCGGGACATCGAAAACCGCTGCCTGCGTCTCCTCCTCCAGCAGCAGCCCGTGGCCCGGGACCTGCGCACCATCTCCGCCGCCCTGAAGATGGTCACCGACCTGCAGCGCATCGGCGACCAGTGCTCCAACATCGCTGAGATTTCCCTGCTGCTGAAGGAGCAGCAGCAGACCCAGACTCTGGCAGACATCCGCACCATGAGCCAGAAGGCCGGTGTCATGGTGAAGCGGGCCATTTTCGCCTACGTCAACCGGGATACCGATGCGGCCAATGCCGTGGTCAGCCTGGACGACGAGATCGACCAGCTCTTCCGTACCATCAAGAGCGAGCTGGTGGAGCTCATCGTGGAGAACCGGGAGACGGCTGACCAGGCCATCGACCTGATTATCATCGCCAAGTATCTGGAGCGCATCGCGGACCACGCGGTGAACATCGCCCAGTGGGCTATTTTCTGTGTCACCGGAGAGATCCAGCTCCAGGCCTGAGCCCCCAATACGAAATGGAAGGTGATCCCATGTCCAGAGCCATCGTGGTGGTGGAGGACGACGAGAGCATCCGCGAGATGCTCCGGTACTATTTTCAATCCGTAGGTTATACCGTTCGCCCCTATGAATCCGGCGAGGCCATGTTCGAGGGCGAGACGGCCCATAGCCTTCCCGTGCTGTTTATTCTGGACATCATGCTGCCCGGCATGGATGGTCTGGAGATCCTCCGCCGCCTGCGGGAGGGCCGGGACACCGCCGAGGTGCCGGTCATCATGCTCACCGCCCGCAGCGCTGAGATGGACCGGGTATCCGGCCTGGAAAACGGGGCCGACGACTATGTGGTCAAGCCCTTCGGCATCATGGAGCTCCAGGCCCGGGTGAAGGCGGTGCTTCGCCGCACCGAGCGCCGGGGCGACCAGGTGCTGACCTGCGGAGATCTGGAGATCGATCCCGCTGCCCGGGAGGTCCGCAAGGGCGGTAAGCTGGTGGACCTTACCTTCAAGGAGTTTGAGCTGCTCAAGCTGCTGTGTGCCCGCCGGGGCGTGGCCCTCACCCGGGACGAGATCCTCCAGACGGTTTGGGATTACGACTATACCGGCGAGACCCGCACTGTGGATATGCACGTCAAGGCCCTGCGCCAGAAGCTGGGCGACGACGTGGTCACCACGGTCCGGGGCGTGGGCTATAAAATGTCCTGACGGCCTGCCGCCCTGCCGGGGCGGCTGCCGTCACACCACGGGCGGCCTCCATCCGCCCGTTTTCCCATTATCTGCGAGAGGAGCCTATTATGAAGAAACGAATCATCGGCGCAACACTGCTCACCGTGGTGTTCGCCCTGCTGATCTCCAATGTCGTGGGGGTCCTGATGTTCCGCAGCCGGGAGATGGACGCCGCCCGCTCCACCCTGCAGGAGCTGCTGGAGCTGATGGACGCCCAGAGCGCCATCACCGAGCCGGAGGCTTTGATGGAGCAGTTCCATGCCGCCGCCCCCGACAAGCGGCTCACCATCATCGACACCGACGGCACCGTGTTGGCCGATACCGACGCGGACGCCTCCCAGCTGGAGGATCACAACAGCCGTCCCGAGGTGATTGACGCCGAGCGCTCCGGCTGGGGCGAGGCGGCACGCCATTCTGATACCCTTGGAACCTCCATGTTCTATGTTGCCAAGCGCTTTGCCGACGGCATGATCGGCCGTGCTGCCATGCCCCTGTCCTCCATCAACTCTCTGGTGATGAGCGGCGTCTGGGGTTTCCTGATCGCCTCCATTGCCGCCCTGCTGCTGGCCTTCCTGCTGTCCCACCGCACCGCCAACCGTATCATAACCCCTCTCAACTCGGTAGGCGGCGCTCTCCAGGGCGTATTGGACGGCAAAAAGACACCCGGACTGGAGGATCTTCAGGCCGACGACGAGCTGCGTCCCATCCTGCGCTACATTGACAAGCTGATGGATCAGCTGGGCGGCTACATTCAGTCCATTACCGCCGAGCGGGACAAGGTCAGCCTGATCTTGGACTGTATGGACGAGGGCCTGATCCTGCTGGATGAGGAAGGCAAGGTGCTGGCCATCAACCGGGCTGCCCGTACCCTGTTCGGCTTCCCCGAGGGAGAGCAGGAGGACGGCGCTCTGCTGCTCACCCGCAGCCGCCGGCTCCGGGAGGCCATCCATGACTGCCAGGAAAAACATTCCTCCATTATGCTGGATGTGGATGCTCTCACCGAGGATGCCCGCTCCCTGCGGCTCTTCGTCTCCCCCGTCTCCGGCCGCCAGTATGAGGGCCAGCCGGTGGGTACCTCCATCCTGGTGTCCGACGTCACTGAGCTGAAGAAGGCGGAGGGTATCCGCAGTGAATTCACCGCCAACGTGTCCCATGAGTTGAAAACTCCTCTGACCAGCATCAAGGGCTTTACCGATATGCTGTCCAGCGGCATGGTAACCTCTCCCGCCGATCAGAAGCGGTTTATCACCATGATCGGTGTGGAAGTGGACCGGCTCATTGATCTCATCAACGACATTCTCAAGCTGTCCGAGCTGGAGTCGGTGGCCATCGACCAGACCGAGGAGCGCTCCGCGGTGCTGGACGCGGCCCATGACACCGCCTCCCTGCTGGAGCCCTCCGCCAAGGCCGCCGGTGT
The DNA here is from genome assembly GCF_002159225.1 of Flavonifractor sp. An91. Taxonomy (NCBI): domain Bacteria; kingdom Bacillati; phylum Bacillota; class Clostridia; order Eubacteriales; family Oscillospiraceae; genus Flavonifractor; species Flavonifractor sp. An91. The sequence continues at coordinate 24,356 of NZ_NFHA01000012.1, forward strand.
GACCCTGGCCGTAGAGGGCGAGAGCGTCACCGTAGGCGTCCCCATGAGCCGGCTGAAAGAGCTGCTCTTCAATCTGATGGGCAACGGCATCAAGTACAGCGAAAACGGCGGCACGGTGACCACCCGTGTCCATGTACAGGACGGCAAGGCTGTGATCTCGGTGGAGGACCACGGCATCGGCATCCCCGAGGAGGACCAGAGCCGGGTATTTGAGCGGTTCTATCGGGTGGAAAAGGGCCGGGCCCGCAAGAACGGCGGCACCGGCCTGGGGCTGGCCATCGTCAAGCACATCACCCAGCTTTACGGCGGCACCGTCAGCCTGGAGAGCCAGGTAGGCAAAGGTTCCACCTTCACTGTGATCCTTCCCATTCCCAACAACTAAGACAAATCCCCTGCCGGTTCTCCGGCAGGGGATTTTTTATGCCATAAACGTGCCCGCCCCGGAGCCTTCCGGAGCGGGCACGTTTTGCTTTGTTCGTTTGGAGTTTGCTTGGATTACTGATGGATAGCGGTACCAGTCTTGCCGGCCACGCCGTCCTTGGCCTTCTCCAGCAGGGTGATGAGGGCGGAGCGGCCGGGAGCGCTCTCAGCGAACTCCACAGCGGCCTGCACCTTAGGCAGCATGGAGCCGGGAGCGAAGTGACCCTCAGCGATGTACTTGCGAGCCTCGTCGGGAGTGAGGGAGTCCAGCCACTGCTCGTTGGGCTTGCCAAAGTTGATGGCCACCTTCTCCACGGCGGTGAGGATGATAAGGGTGTCGGCCTCCACCTGCTGAGCCAGCACGCAGGAGGCGAAGTCCTTGTCGATAACGGCAGCAGCACCCTTCAGGTGATGACCCTCGGTCTTGTAGACGGGGATACCGCCGCCGCCGCAGGCCACTACCACCAGGCCGGCAGCCACCATGTCACGGATGGACTGGATCTCAATGATGGACTGGGGCTTGGGAGAAGCCACCACACGGCGATAGCCACGGCCGGCGTCCTCGATGACGTTGTAGCCGCGCTCGGCCACCATCTTGTCGGCCTCTTCCTTGGTCATGAAGGCGCCGATGGGCTTGGTGGGATTCTGGAAAGCCTTGTCCTCGGGGTCCACCTCCACCTGGGTGAGCACGGTGGCCACGCCCTTGTTGATGCCCCGATCCAGCAGCTCCTCCCGGAGGGCGTTCTGCAGGTCGTAGCCGATGTAGCCCTGGCTCATGGCCACGCACACGGACAGGGGGCAGGGGATGTACTTCTCCGGCTCGGAGCGGGTCAGCTCGGCCATGGCTTTCTGGATCATGCCCACCTGGGGACCGTTGCCGTGGGCGATGATGACCTCGTGGCCCTCTTCAATCAGATCCACGATGGCCCTGGCGGTCTGCTTCACGGCGATCATCTGCTCAGGAAGATTGTTGCCCAGAGCATTGCCGCCCAGGGCGATCACAATACGCTTGCCCATGTTAAAACACCTCATAATCAAAAATTTATGCTAGGGTCCAGGCGGCGGCAATGCTCACCGCGCCTCTGGCGCGCACAAGCGTTTTGCCCCAAGCAAAACCTTGGCGCAGGCGGAATTCATTTCCGCCGAGCAAGTTAAAGTCTTGAGGGGTCCCCAGGGCAGCTCGCTGCTCTGGGGAAATTGCCGCCCAGGGCGATCACGATACGCTTGCCCATGTTAAACACCTCAATATTCGTAAAATAGTGGGGCCCGTCCGCACAGATACAGGCAGGTTGACCTATGCGGACGGGCCTTTAAAAGGAAGGGGAAGGAAAAATGGAAGTCAGATATGGATCAGAATCTTACTTCTGGAACCAACGGGCCATGCCGCGCTCCTCCAGGGCCTTCAGAGTGGCCTGGGGATCCTTAACCTTAGCCAGGAAGATCATAGCGGCGATGATGTAGGGCTTGTAGGAAGCCTCCTTGTACAGAGGATCACGATAGCGATCGAACACGGAAGCCTCGACCTCGCCGTCCTTGCAGGACACGTCGTTGATGTCGGCGGGCAGGCAGTGCATATACAGAGCCTTGCCGTCCTTGGTGGTCTTCATCAGCTCCTCGGTGCAGCACCAATCCTTGTGGTTGGCGTTCTGAGCCAGCAGCTCCTTCTCCAGAGCCTTGATGCCGTCGGTGTCGCCCTCGGCGTACAGGTTGGTGCGCTTCTCCATGGCGGCGAAGGGAGCCCAGCTCTTGGGATACACGATGTCGGCATCCTTGAAGGCCTCAGCCATGCTGTTGGTCTTGGTGAAGGTGCCGCCGGACTTCTCGGCGTTCTTCTTGGCGACCTCCTCGACCTCGGGCATAACCTCGTATCCCTCGGGGTGAGCCAGGACGACGTCCATGCCGAAGCGGCTCATCAGGCCGATGATGCCCTGGGGCACGGAGAGGGGCTTGCCGTAAGAGGGGCTGTAAGCCCAGGTCATGGCGATCTTCTTGCCCTTCAGGTTCTCAACGCCGCCGAAGTGATGGATGATGTGCAGCATATCGGCCATAGCCTGGGTGGGGTGGTCGATGTCGCACTGCAGGTTGACCAGGGTAGGCTTCTGCTCCAGAACGCCGTCCTTGTGGCCCTGGGTCACGGCCTCAACCACTTCCTTCTGATAGGTATGGCCCTTGCCGATGTACATATCGTCGCGGATGCCGATGACGTCGGCCATGAAGGAGATCATGTTAGCGGTCTCGCGGACGGTCTCGCCGTGAGCGATCTGGCTCTTGCCCTCGTCCAGGTCCTGAACCTCCAGGCCCAGCAGGTTACAAGCGGAAGCGAAGGAGAAACGGGTACGGGTGGAGTTGTCGCGGAACAGGGAGATGCCCAGGCCGGACTCGAAGATCTTGGTGGAGATGTTGTTCTCACGCATATAGCGCAGAGCGTCGGCCACGGTGAAGACGGCCTCGATCTCGTCGTCGGTCTTGTCCCAGGTCAGGAAGAAATCGCCCTCGTACATCTCCTTGAAGTTCAGGGCATTCAGCTTGTCGATATACATCTGCAGAGTCTTGTCCATTGCAATCGATCTCCTTTTCAATATTTAGTCGGTTGGTGGATGGATACGGGTCTCATATCCGCAGGGGCGGCTTGCGCCGCCCCATATGGCCTATGTCAGCGCTTCTTACTTAATGTCGTTGTTGGTCTTGCCGGCGCGGAACTGGGTCACGTCAGCGGTCTTGTTCTCCTCCTTGTACAGGCCGGGCACGGCAGCGTACAGGGCGGCGCAGGAAACCAGGTCCTGCTTCCAGGTGATCTCGTTGGGGGCGTGAGCCTGAGACTCAGCACCGGGGCCGAAGCCCACGCAGGGGATGCCGTAGCGGCCCTGGATGGCAACGCCGTTGGTGGAGAAGGTCCACTTGTCGATCAGAGGACGGTGACGCAGGTGCATGGCGCCGTCGGGCCCGATGCGCTCCTCGCCGAACAGGGCGTGGTGAGCGTCGGCCAGAGCCTGAACGTGAGCGGCGTTCTCCTTGTTGATCCAGGTGGGGAAGTAAGCCTCGGTCTCGTACACCTCGCCGGTCCAGGAGGGACGGTCATACATATACATGGAGACCTTCACGTCGTCGCCGTACTTCTTCACGCTGGGCAGGTTGCGGATCTCATCCAGGCAGGAATCCCAGGTCTCGCCGGCGGTCATACGGCGGTCGATGGAGATGGAGCAGGAGTCAGCCACAGCGCAGCGGCTGGGAGAGGTGTAGAAGATCTGGGAGGTGGTGCAGGTGCCGCGGCCCAGGAAGCGGGCGTCCTCGTAGTGATCGGGGTTGTACTTGGGGTTGAGCATCTTCACGAGGCCCTTGATCTCGGTGGAGTCGGCATCGTCGTTCTCGTTGAGGGCGCGCACATCCTGGAGAATGTCAGCCATCTTGTAGATAGCGTTGTCGCCGCGCTCGGGAGCGGAGCCGTGGCAGGAAACACCCTTCACGTCCACGCGGATCTCCATACGGCCGCGGTGACCACGGTAGATGCCGCCGTCGGTGGGCTCGGTGGAAACCACGAACTCAACCTGCTCCTTCTTGATGCCCTTGGCGGGGAAGAACTTGTTGACGATGTACTGCCAGCACATACCGTCGCAGTCCTCTTCCTGCACGGAGCCCACAACCATGATCTTGTAGCCGTCGGGGATCAGGCCCAGATCCTTCATGATCTTGGCGCCGTAGGTAGCGGAAGCCATGCCGCCCTCCTGGTCGGAACCGCCGCGGCCATAGATGACCTCGTCATCCTCGTAGCCCTCGTAGGGATCGTGGGTCCAGTTGTTGATGTTGCCGATGCCCACGGTGTCGATGTGGGAGTCGAAGGCGATGATCTTGTCGCCCTTGCCCATCCAGCCAATGATGTTGCCCAGGCCGTCCACCTCGACCTCATCGTAGCCCAGCTTCTCCATCTCGGCCTTGATGCAGGCGACAACTTCCTTCTCCTCGCAGCTCTCGCTGGGGTGGGAGATCATGGCCCGCAGGAAGCGGGTCATATCAGCCTTATAACCTTCGGCAGCAGCTTTGATCTTCTCAAAATCCATGGTAATGACCTCCATTTTCAATTTATTTCACGGTTTCATCGGGACATTTCCCGGTCAGCACAAACTTAGTAAGGCTTCTGGGGGGTGTCGACGGTGGGATACTCGCCGTCCCAGATCACCCGACGGAACTTCAGGGGATCGGTGTTGCCCTCGGTGGAGAACATGAGCACCTGGCTGAAGCGGTTGAGCTCCAGAGCGTCACGCAGCTCCTTGTAAGTGTCGTCGCACATGATGGCGTCCAGCACGCCCATACCCACGGCACCGGACTCGCCGGAGATCACAGTGGGATCGCCCTTGACAGGCACGCCCAGCATACGCATACCCTTGGCGCTCACCCAGTCGGGGCAGGAAATGAAGGCGGAAACATGGTTGCGGAGGATGTCCCAGGAGATGGTGTTGGGCTCGCCGCAGGCCAGACCGGCCATGATGGTCTGGAGGTCGCCGGTGACGATGCGGGGCTTGCCGTCGTTGGCCAGAGCACCCTGATAGAGGCAGTCAGCAGCGCGGGCTTCCATCACCACGAACTTGGGAGGATCGTTGGGGAACAGGTTGGTGAAGTAACCCACCACAGCGCCGGCCAGAGAGCCCACGCCGGCCTGCACGAACACGTGAGTGGGGCGGTTCACGCCGCACTGACGGAGCTGATCGGCAGCCTCGTTGGCCATGGTGCCGTAGCCCTGCATGATCCAGGAGGGGATCTCCTCGTAGCCGTCCCAAGCGGTGTCCTGCACGATGACGCCGTGCTCGGTCTGCTCAGCCTCGGCGGCGGCCATACGCACGCAGTCGTCGTAGTTGACTTCCTCGATGGTGACCTTGGCACCCTCCTTGGCGATGTTGTCAAAGCGGGACTTGGCGCTGCCCTTGGGCATATGTACCACAGCCTTCTGGCCCAGCTTGTTGGCAGCCCAGGCCACGCCGCGGCCGTGGTTGCCGTCGGTGGCGGTGAAGAAGGTGGCCTGGCCGAACTCCTTGCGGAAGGCCTCGCTGGTCAGGTAGTCGTAGGTCATCTCGGAAACGTCCCGGCCCATCTCCTTGGCAATGTACTTAGCCATGGCGAAGGAGCCGCCCAGCACCTTAAAGGCGTTGAGGCCGAAGCGGTAGGACTCATCCTTCACATACACGCCGCCCAGGCCCAGGTACTTGGCCATGCCCTCCAGCTGAGCCAGAGGGGTGATGGAGTACTGGGGGAAGGAGCTGTGGAAGAAGCGGGCCTTGGCCACGTTGGACAGGGACATGACGTCCAGCTGCTTGTCGTCGCTCTTCGGCATTTTGTTGAGGACCCATTTGAGCTGGTCTTTCATCGAACACTCGCCTCCAAATTTTCTTTGCGCACTCGCAAACTTTCTTTTGTTTTCTGAGACCATCATACCACTTGTTTTCCAGTTGTCAAGAGGAAATCAGAAAAAAATATTGAGATACTAAAAATTTTTTTGGTGACGTCTCAAACCCTCTGGTTTCAGTGGGTTTTCCCCCCTCCCCTCTTCCCGGTCAGCGCAAAAAAGGAGGCCTCAGAGCGGTGGTTTTTCCACCGCTGATCTGAGGCCCCCTGGAAGGTCTTTGGGCGGCCTCCGTGACTGGGTAACTGGGTATGAGCGTTGCTTACTTTTTGTAGTAGGTCTTTTCCATGGGCAGGCTGGTACGCAGGATGTAATCCTTGGCGTAATAGGCGCCCTGGACAGCCGGTGCAGTGGGGATGGTGGCGATCTCACCGATGCCCTTGGCGCCGTAGGCGAAGGGCAGCAGCTCGTCCTTCTCCACATAGATGGCGTGGATATCGGGGATCTGGTTGGACCGCATCAGGCCCAGAGTGCCGTACTTGGCCTGGGGCACGCAGTCCTTCAGGGGGAAGTCCTCGGTGAGGGCGTATCCCAGACCCATGAGCACGCCGCCCTCAATCTGACCCTGGATGGAGGTGGGGTTGACCACCTTGCCGGAGTCGTGAGCTGCGTAGACTTCCTTGACCTGGCCCTCGTCGTCCAGGATGACCACATGGGTGGCAAAGCCGTAGGCCACATGGCTCTTGGGATTGGGCTTGTCGGAGCCCAGCTTGTCGGTGGGATCGAAGAACTCGGCGAAGTACTCCTTCCCTTCCAGCTTGGACAGGTCGCCGTTCACCTCGTCCATATCCTTCTTCAGATCCACGGCGGCCATACGCACGGCCTCGCCGGTAATCAGGGTCTGACGGGAGCCGGAGGTAGTGCCGGAGTCGGGAGCCACTTCAGAGTTGGCACCCATGTTCCGCAGCAGCAGCCGGGGCAGCCCGGTGGTCTGGGAGAGGACCTGGAGGAAGACGGTGGCGCAGCCCTGACCGATGTCGGAGGCAGCGGCATACAGCTCCACCATGCCGTCACGCACCACCAGCTTGCAGCGGCCCTTGTCGGGCAGGCCCACGCCCACGCCGGCGTTCTTCATGGCGCAGGCGATGCCCGCGTGATCCATGTTGGCCTCGTACACGTCCTTGACGGCCAGCAGGGTCTCCTTCAGAGCGGTGGAGCAGTCGGCGATCTGGCCATTGGGCAGCACCTTGCCGGGCTCAATGGCGTTGCGGTAGCGGATCTCCCAGGGAGAGATGCCCACCTTCTCGGCCAGCAGGTTGATGTTGGACTCCAGGGCAAACTCGCTCTGGCACACGCCGAAGCCACGGAAGGCACCGGCGGGAGGATTGTTGGTGTAGTAGCCGAAGCCGCGGATGTCGGTATTCTGATAGCAGTAGGGGCCCACGGAGTGGGTGCAGGCACGCTCCAGCACGGGGCCGCACAGGGAGGCATAGGCGCCGGTATCGAAGTAGATCTCGCAGTCCAGACCGGTGAAGATGCCGTTCTCATCGCAGCCCAGGGTGAAGGTACCCTCCATGTAGTGGCGCTTGGGGTGGAAGTTGATGGACTCCTGCCGGGTGAGCTTACACTTCACCGGCTTCTGGACCTTCAGGGCCGCCAGCACCGCCAAGTGCTGTACGGACACGTCCTCCTTGCCGCCGAAGCCGCCGCCCACGAACTTGTTCTCCACCACGATGCGGTCGGGCTCCCAGCCCAGCATGATGGAGATCTCCTTCCGGGTGTCGTACACACCCTGGTCGGAGGTGTACACCTTCACGCCGTCCTTGTAGGGGAAGGCCACGGCGCACTCGGGCTCCAGGAAGGCGTGCTCGGTGAAGGGAGTCTTGTAGCTCTGGGTCACCACATACTTGGAGTTGGCCAGAGCGGTCTTGGCGTCGCCCCGGGTCACATGGCGCTGCTGGCACAGGTTGCCGTTGGGGTGGAGCTTGGGCGCATTCTCGGCCATGGCCTCCTGGATGGAGCGCACCGGCTCCAGCTGCTCGTAGCTGATCTTCACCAGCTTCTTGGCCTGGGCCAGCACCTTCTCGTTCTCAGCAACCACCAGGCAGATGGCGTCGCCCACGCAGCGGGTGATATCGCCCTTGGCGATGAACACATCCCAGTCCTGCTGGATGTGGCCCACCTTGTTGTTGGGCACGTCCTCAGCGGTGAGGACAGCCAGCACGCCGGGCAGCTCCAGGGCCTTGGAGGCGTCAATGTCCAGCACCTTTGCTCTGGGATACTGGGAGCGGACGGCGGAGGCGTGAACCATGCCCTCCATCTCGATGTCGTCACAGTAGGCGCCGCTGCCCAGCACCTTGCCCCGCACGTCAGTGCGGAAGGCCCGGTCGCCCACGCCGTATACGTCGCCCTTCTCCAGCTCGGGGTCGATCTTCTCCTCTCCCCGGAGGATGGCGGCGGTGAGGGAAATGCCCTCGATGATCTTCTTGTAGCCGGTGCACCGGCAGATGTTGCCCCGGATGGCCTTCTTGATGTCGGCCTCGGAGGGATTGGGGTTCTGGTCAATGAGGGCCTTGCCCGCCATCACCATGCCGGGGATACAGAAGCCGCACTGGACGGCGCCCACCTTGCCGAAGGCGTACACAAAGGCCTCCTGCTCGTCGTGGGACAGGCCCTCTACGGTAAGGATGGTCTTACCCACCGCCTTCTTGGTGGTGAGGACACAGGACTTGACGGCCTTGCCGTCCACCACGATGGTACAGGTGCCGCAGGCGCCTTCGCTGCACCCGTCCTTGACGGAATAGAGGTGCAGATCGTCGCGCAGATAGCGCAGCAGGGGCTTATCCTCCTCGGTGGTACGGAGGAGGCCGTTTACGGTAAAAGAATAGCTCATCTGTGGTCCCTCTTTCCTATGCAAAGTCAGCCACGGTAAAGACGCCGTCAGCGTCCACAATCACGCCCCGGGGGCACTTTACCGCGCACATTCCGCAGGAGATGCAGCGCTCCGGATCGATGACCGCGTGGTTGTCCACCATGGTAATGGCGGCCGCCGGACAGTTGCGCTCGCACATACGGCAGGTGATGCAGCTGACGTCGCAGGCATTCCGGGCCACGGGGCCGGCATCCTGATTGGAGCAGCGGGGCACGATGGTGGTGTCCGCGTCCACCAGACGGATCAGGCCCTGGGGGCAGGCCTCCACGCACAGGCCGCAGCCCACGCAGGCCTCCCGGTCCACCACGGCAGCGCCGTGGACACCGATGTGGATGGCGTCCAGACGGCAGGCCTCCACGCAGCTGCCCAGGCCCAGGCACCCCTGAGCGCACTCCAGCACTCCGTCGGCAAAGGCCTGCTTTGCCATGCTGCAATCCAGGTAGGACAGGTCCGCCTCTCCCCGGCGCTTGGCCCGGCTGCCGCCGGCGCAGTACACCATGGCGATACGGTTGTTTTGGGTCGGTGCCATGTTGGGTTCCTCCTTACACAGGGCGGGCTCCAGGGATTCCCGCCCGGTCAGTATTCCATCGTCCAATCCACCTATCCCCCACGCGCACGCAAAGCCTCAGTCAACACTGAGGCGATGCGCGCTGCCGTGGGGGGTGGCAGTGGAACCGATTTACACTTTTACTTCAGCAGATAGCTGTAGCTGTCATACACAGCGCAGATCAGCTTGCGCAGGGGCTCGTACAGACCGCAGCCGGCGTCGGCCACATCGTACTCCTTGACCTGGCCGCCCAGACGGACCCGGGTCTTGGTGCCCTCCAGCTTCAGGAAGCCCTCGTTCTCGCTGTTGACGAAATCCTCCTCACTCCAGAACAGGGTGAACTTATCCTTGTAAGGACGGCTGTCGTAGGGGCAGAAGGTGCCGCAGTTGCCGCACTCGTTACACATACCATCCACGTGGATGATCTGGCGCATCCGCATACCGGGCACAGCGATGGCCACGTTGGCACGGTTGGGGCACACCTCGGTGCAGGTCTCGCACACGGTGGCGCAGCCCAGGCAGCGGCTGTCATCGCAGCTGCTGCAATCGGTGCAGATGTCGCCCCGCTTGTCCAGAGGCTTCTGATAGTCGGGGTTGACGTTCTTGTCCACATAGACGTTCACGTCGAAGTCCTGAATGGCGCGGGCAGCCTTGGTAGCGCCGGCAATGGCCTCCACCACGGTGCCGGGGCCCTTCTGGCCGTCTCCGATGACGTAGACGTTCTTCACGGAGGACTCCAGGGTATCGGCGTTGACCGCAGCCTTGCCGCGGTTATCCACTTCCAGGCCGTTGGCGGTGTACAGCTCGGTGTCCACCTTCTCGCCCACGGCGGTGATGACGGTGCAGGCGGGGACCTCAACCACCTTGCCGGTGTCCACGGGGGACCGGCGGCCGGAGGCGTCGGGAGCGCCCAGCTCCATCTGGTGGCAGGTCAGCACGCCGTCCTTCACGCCCACGGGAGCCAGCAGCTCGCAGAACTCCACGCCGTCCTCCAGAGCCAGCTCCAGCTCCTCCTGATCGGCGGGCATATAGCGCTTGGTGCGGCGGTAGACCAGGGAGACCTTCTCCACGCCGGGGATACGCTTGGCGGCCCGGGCGGCGTCCATGGCGGTGTTGCCGCCGCCGATGACCACCACGTTCTTGCCCAGATCCAGGCTCTCGGGGGCCTTCTTGGCCTTCTCCAGGAACTCGATGACGTTCATTTCCTCGCCGTACTCCATGCCGGCGCTGCCCTTGTGCCAGGCGCCGGTGGCCAGGATGACCTGGGTGTAACCCTTGTCGAAGAGGTCCTGCACGCTCTTGACCTCGGTATTCAGCTCCACCTTCACGCCCATGGCGTTCATCAGCTTGACATCGTTGTCGATGGCTTCGTCGCTGATACGGAAGGCGGGGATCACGTGACGGACGATGCCGCCCAGAGAGTCCTTGCGCTCAAAGATGGTCACGTCCACACCGGCGCGGCCCAGGAAGTAGGCGGCGGACATACCGGCGGGGCCGCCGCCGATGACGGCAACCTTCTTGCCGGCCACGGGAGCAGCGGGCTTCAGCTTGGGCAGCAGGGCCTCAAAGCCGCCCTCGGCAGCCTTCAGCTTCTGGGTGCGGATGTACACGCTCTCGTCGTAGGCGTTGCGCATACACTTGTCCTGGCAGCGGTGAGAGCAGATGGTGCCGGTGATGAAGGGCAGGGCGTTGCGGTGGGTGATGATCTGGAGGGCCTCCTCGTACTTGCCCTCGTTGACCTTCATCAGGTAGGCGGGGATGTCCTGCTCAATGGGGCAGCCGTTGCGGCAGGGGGCCTCGAAGCAGTCGATGAGAGGCACCTTCTTGTCCATCTTGCGGCTGGGGATGGGCTTCATGGGCTTCTGGTAGTGGACGTCGGTGACAAACTCCTGCACCAGAGCGTCGGCCTTGGCCACGTCCACGCCGGTCCAGGGCTCATAGCTGATGTCCATCAGTTCCTTGCCGATCTGGCTGAAGCGCTGATAGCCGCCGGGCTTCAGGACGGTGGTAGCCATGGTGACGGGCCAGATACCGGCCTCAAACAGCTTCTTGATGGAGTGGATGTCGGCGCCGCCGGAGTAGGAAATGCGCAGCTTGCCCTTGAACTCCTTGGACAGCATCCCGGCCAGAGACAGGGACAGGGGGTACAGGGAGCGGCCGGACATATACATCTCCCCGCTGGGCAGCTCGCCGGCCTTCACGTCCACGGGGAAGGTGTTGGTGATCTTCACGCCGAACTCCAGGCCCCGCTCGCCGGTGAGCTTCATCAGGCGGTGGAACATGGGGATGGCGTCCTCCCACTGCAGGTCCTCCAGGAAGTGGTGGTCGTCAAAGGCGATGTAGTCGAAGCCCAGACCGTCCAGGGTCTTGCGGGCGAACTCATAGCCCAGCAGAGTGGGGTTGCACTTGATATAGGTGTTCAGGTTCTTCTCGGTGATGAGGTAGGTGGCAATGCGCTCGATCTCATCGGGGGGGCAGCCGTGGAGGGTGGACTCGGTGATGGAGTCGGACACCTTGGGGGAGATGGCCTTCACATAGGCCTCATCCACGTTCTGGAACTTATCCAGGTTAGCCAGAGCCCAGTCCATGCATTCCTTCCAAACCTCGGTCTGGGAGGCGTCCATCATGCCGTTGATGTACTTGTCCACTTTCTCGCTCTTGATGCCGGCCAGGTCGTAGCCCACGCTCATGTTGAACACGAAGCCGTTGGGATCGCCCAGCTCCAGCTCCTTGGCCAGCAGCTTGCAGGCGAACCAGGCCTTGACGTACTCGGCGAAAGCCTGGGGCACATACAGCTCGGTGGACCACTCGCAGTTGTAGCACTCGTCGGCGGCGGTGATGCAGGGCTTGTTGACACACTTGCTCAGCTCGTCGCCGTCCATGACCTGAACGGTCTTGACCTCAAAGAAGCGGCTGCCGGCAGCGTAGGCGGCGATGATGTTCTGGGCCAGCTGAGTGTGGGGGCCGGCGGCGGGGCCGTAGGGAGACTCGATCTTTTCCTCAAAGATGGGCAGGGTCTTGCCGTTGGTGTGCTTGACCAGCTTGGACACGCCGAAGATGGAACCCTGGCTCTTATACTCGCTGAGGATCCAGTTCATCAGGTGGGCAAAAGGCATGGGACGCATAATATCGCTCATAATCAAAACCTCCAGTTATTATTATAACTCGGAATTACATTTTGTTTTCAGTTTTGGGGCTTTTCTCAGTAAGTGCAGTGGTTCAGCTCGCCCCACAGCTTCTTGGACTGCTCCATGCACCAGGCGTTGATCTTGTCTTCATCGATACCCACGAACTCGCGGTCCTTGTACAGCACCTTGCCGTTGATAATGGTGGTGCGGCAGTTCTTGCCCATCATGCCGAAGAGCATATGGCCGTCGATGTTGGCGTCGGAGAAGGGAGTGAAGGGCTTGTAGTCCATCACGATCACGTCGGCAGCGGCGCCGGGCTTGAGCACGCCCAGAGGCTTCTTGAAGTAGCGGGAGCAGATCTTGGCGTTGTTCTGGAAGAGCATCCCGGTGGCCTCGCACCAACCCACGTTGGGCTGACAGACGTTGTGGCGCTGCATGGGCAGCAGGACCTTCAGGCTCTCCAGCATATCGTGGGTGTAGGCGTCGGTGCCCAGACCGATGAGGATGCCCCGGTTGTACAGCTGCAGCACGGGAGAGCAGCCCACGGCGTTGCCCATGTTGGACTCGGGGTTGTGGCAGACCATGGTGTTGGTCTCCTTGATGATGTCCATCTCGGCGGGAGAGACGTGGATGCAATGGCCCAGCATGGTCTTCTCGCCCAGGATGCCGTTGTACAGCAGGCGGTTGATGGGGCGGCAGCCGTAGTTCTGCAGGGAGTCGTACACGTCGTTCATGCCCTCGGCCACGTGGATGTGGAAGCCGGTCATGCCGTCGTTGGCCTTGACCATCTTCTCAAAGGTCTTGTCGGAGATGGTGAACAGGGCGTGGCCGCCGAACATGGCCTTGATCATGTCGTCGTCCTGCTCCTTGGCCCACTTAGCGAAGTCGGCGTTCTCCTGAATGGACTGATCGCACTTCTCCTGGCCGTCACGCTCGGACACCTCGTAGCAGAGGTTGGCGCGCATACCCAACTCCTTGCACACATCCTTAATGGCAAAGAGGGAGCCGGGGATCTCGCAGAAGGAGGCGTGGTGATCAAAGATGGTGGTCACACCGTCCCGGATGCAGTCCAGGATGGTGGCGTAGGCACAGGCGCGGGTGCCATCCAGGGTCAGGTGGCGGTCGATGTACCACCACTGGCCGTCCAGCACCTCAAAGAAGTTGGTGGGATTGAAGCCGTTGATGGACAGGCCCCGGGCCAGACCGGAATAGATGTGAGTATGGACGTTGATAAGGCCGGGCATGATGACGCCGCCCTTGGCATCCACGAACTCGGCATCGGGATACTTGGCCTTCATGTCGGCCAGGGAGCCGACCTCCTTGACCACCTCGCCGTCCAGAACAACGGCGCCGTCTTCCAGATAAGGGAGCTCCTCGCTCCGGGTGATGAGTCTGCCATTACCGACCAGCAGCATAGTAAGTTCCTCCTTTAAATTTCGTTCTTTTTCTCCGTAAAAAAATTGCCCATTCCTGGTGGAATGGACAGTACAAATTCGTTCTTCTCTAGGTTGCATCCGCAACCCAGCCGAATTCCATGTCCATCCAGCCCGTGCGCGAAAGCACTCCGTTGCAGCTACAACTTTTTATATGGAAATTTGTGCATCTTGCATAGTTTCATTCTCTCGTTATTTTTATGTTACCACACTTCGCACGGATATGCAATACTTTTGTTAGAAAAACAAAAAATTTTTTAGGTCCACAAAATGAGTTGAATCTGAGCTGAAATGTGGTAAAATGATAGAGATATATTTTACCGTCTGCCGCTGAATCGGTGACCTTTGGTGCCCATTCCTCCGGGGGTGCCTGCCGCTCTGGCGCAGACTCTGAAAGGAGGAAATCTACGTGCCAGAAGCATCTACCCTGCAATTCCTCTTCAAACTGGCCAAAGGGATCGCCAGCCAGTTTGGTCCCAACTGCGAGGTGGTGGTTCATGACCTGGCCACCAACGATCCGGAAAGTTCCATCGTCGCCATTGAAAACGGGCAGGTTACGGGACGGAAGGTGGGCGATGGACCGTCTCATGTGGTCCTGGAGGCCCTGCGGGGCAATCAGGACCAGCTGCAGGATCACCTGTGCTACCTAACCCGCACCAAGGACGGCAAGATCCTCAAGTCCACCACCATCTACATCCGGGATGACGACGGCACCCCCATCGGGATCTTCGGCATCAACTACGATATCACCCTGATGCTGGCCATGGAGACTGCGCTCAAGCAGTTCACCGCCACTGAGCGGGAGGAGAAGGAGCCCGAGCCCATCTCCCGCAATGTCTCCGATCTGCTGGATGAGCTGATGGAGCAGAGTGTAAAGATCGTAGGCAAGCCGGTGGCGCTGATGAATAAGGAAGACAAGGTGAAGGCCATTCAGTTCCTGAACGACACCGGCGCCTTCCTTATTACCAAAAGCGGCGACAAAGTATGCAAGTTCTTCGGAATCTCCAAGTATACGCTGTACAGCTACATTGACGAAGCTAAGGAATGATCCCAGGAAAGGGCCCGGCTCCCCAAGGAGCCGGGCCTTTTGCCGTCTTCAGTTTATTTGCTTTCCTTTTCCTTAGGCAATACCAGATTAAGGATGATAGCCACGATGGTGGCGACCACTACAGAGGAGGAACCAAACACAGTGTTGACCCACTCGGGAAAGCCCTCGCCAGCCAGGCAGCCGGATACCTGAGTGATGCCCACGCCCAGCGCCACGGACAGGCCGACCACAGAGCTCTTGCGTGCAGTAAAGCCGCCCTCGGTGATCATACGGATGCCGGTCATCGTGATAGTGGCAAACACAGAGATGGTAGCGCCGCCGATGACGCACTGGGGAATGGTGGTGAGCAGGGAGGCAAACTTGGGCATCAGGCCAGCCACCAGCAGGATGCCGGCAGCCAGGGTAAAGACGGCACGGTTGATAACCTTGTTGACCGTAACGATACCCACGTTCTGGCTGTAGGAAGCGGTGGGCAGGCCGCCGAAGAAGGCGCCCAGGATGCTCATGACGCCCTGTCCGATGATACCGCCGGACAGCTCACGGTCAGTAGGCATCCGGTCCATGCCGCCCATGGTGGTAGAGGACAGGTCGCC
This sequence comes from Flavonifractor sp. An91, assembly GCF_002159225.1. NCBI lineage: Bacteria > Bacillati > Bacillota > Clostridia > Eubacteriales > Oscillospiraceae > Flavonifractor > Flavonifractor sp. An91. The sequence goes on from NZ_NFHA01000012.1 coordinate 39,789, forward strand.
GATGGTCTGTACCGCGTTGACCACATACACGATGGCCAGGGAGACGCAGGCAGAGGGCACGAACTTGATCTCAAAGGGCATGACCTCGGGCAGAGCAAACCAGCTGGAGGTACCCACACTGGTGAAGTCCACCATGCCCGTGAAGTAGGCCACGATGTAACCCACGATCATACCAATCAGAATGGCACCCAGCTTGAAGATACCCTTGGTAAAGTTGGACAGGACGACCACCACTACCAGGGTAATGAGGGCCACGACCCAGCTCTTCACATTGCCGAACCACTCGGTGCCGGCGCCGCCGGCCATATACTTGACAGCGGTGGGATAGAGGGACAGGCCGATGGTGAAGATCACGGTGCCGGTGACCAGGGGCGGGAACAGAGGACGGATCCACTTAACGAACACGCCGAAGACGATGGCCACGATACCGCCGATGATCTCAGCGCCCAGAATCGTTGCGATGTCAAACTGTGCGCCGATGGCCTGGAGGGTGGGGATGTACGCAAAGCTGATGCCCATGATGACGGGCAGACCGGAGCCGATGCGCCGGAAGATGGGGAAAAGCTGGAGCAGAGTGGCAAGGGCGGTCAGGATCAGGGAGACCTGAATCATCAGGGTCTTCTCTGCTTCGCTCAGACCACAGGTGTTGGCAACCAGAATAGCAGGCGTAATGATACCCACTACCGCGGCCACCACGTGCTGGAGGCCCAGGGGGATCAGCTGCCCCGGCTGGGGGATACCGTTCCATTGAAATACGGTATCAGAGTTCTTTGTTTTTGGTGTACCCATTCCAATCACCTCACAAAAATTTTTTTGCCCAAATAGTTTTTTTGCTCAACCAAACTATAACCCATTTAAACTTCAGATGCAAGTGAAAAATGGAGCACGCCCCCCAAAATTCTTTCCCTTTTTTTGTGCAAATCATGAAATTATATCCAGAATATTAGGGCAGATCTTATAACTTTAGTATCCTTCACAAACTAAATAGTTTTAAAAATGCGAGTTGACTTTCACTTATTGACCGCTGTCGTTCAGGGGTGGACTTTCCATAGGAGATATGCTAGAATGGCCCTGCTGCCTGTTTCCGCGTTTTTTCTCACATTTTATGGTTCAGAAAGGATGTACTTCTATGGGCACTACACTCAGCACCCTGAGCAATCTGGCGATCTACATCGCGCTGGTAATTCTGGGCGCACTGATCGGCTCCCGGCCCGGGGTACGCAGTCGTCCCCTGGTATGGGTGGGCAAGCTGCAATTTGTAGCTCTGATGATTCTGATTGTTACCCTGGGCGTCAATCTGGGCGCCAATGATGAGGTCATTGCCTCTCTGGGCCAGATCGGTCTGGCCGCGCTGCTCATTACCGTGTTGGCTATGTTTGGCTCCATCCTCTTTCTTACCCTACTGCGCCGGTTCGTCCTCAAGCTGAACCATGTGGGTCTGCCCCGGGGCAGCAACCAGACCGGTGAAGATACTGCCCACTCCGCAGGCAAGGCGGACAACTCCCTCACCAAATGGATCGTCATTGCGGTAGTGCTGGGTATGCTGGCCGGCCGCTTTGTATTTCCCCCCGCCGTCACCGCCCACTGCGGTACCGTCATCAACTTCGGCCTCTACCTGCTTCTGTTTATGGTAGGTATGGATATGGGCAAGCAGGGCACCTTTGTCAGCGACATCAAGACCGCCGGTTTCCAGGTGCTGCTGGTTCCGGTGGCGGTGTGCGCCGGTACTCTGGTCTTTGCCGCTTTGGCTGGTCTTTTTCTCCCTCTCGGCATCAAGGACTCTATGGCCGCCTCCGCCGGCATGGGCTGGTACTCCCTGGCCCCCACTCTGCTGGCCCCCTATTCCCTGTCGGTATCGGCAGTAGCCTTTCTGTCCAATGTGATGCGGGAGATCTTCTCCATCCTGGCCATTCCCTTTGTGGCCCGGTATGTGGGCTATGTGGAGTGTGCCGCCCTGCCCGGCGCCGCCGCCATGGACACAGTGCTGCCGGTGGTGGTGGGAGCTACCCATGAGCGTATCACCATCTATTCCTTTACTTCCGGCGTGGTACTCTCCCTGGCGGTACCCGTTCTGGTACCTGCCATCATCGCTCTGCCCATCTGAGGAGGCGCTGCTATGGAAATTGAACGCCGCTGGCTGGTGCAGGACTGGCCCAACCTGTCCCCCGCCGCTACCTTTTATATGGAACAGGGCTATTTTTCTACCCGTCCCGCGATCCGCATCCGGGAGGAGGCCCTTGAAGGGGGCGCTACCGCCTATGTCCTCTGTTTCAAAGGAGGGGCCGGTCTGGTGCGGGAGGAGATCGAGATTTCAGTAGATCAGGATCGCTACCAGCGTCTGAAGGCCATGCTTGGCAAGCCCATGATCCAGAAGGAGCAGCACCGCTATCCCCTGCCCGGCGGATTTACGCTGGAGGTCAACTCGGTAGACCCCCACCTGGAAACCGGCTTCTTCTACGCTGAAGTGGAGTTTCCCGACGAGGCCTCCGCTCTGGCCTGGACGCCACCCGAGGAGCTGAAAGCCTATCTCTCCCAGGAGGTCACCGGACAGCCCGGTGAGAGTATGGCAGCCTACTGGGCACGAACCCGAACGGAATAACAAAAGCCCTGCGGCAATGCCGCAGGGCTTTTTTCAGATCAGTTTTTGGAACAGAGCGCAAGCCGTTCCCAGCAGCGCATCCGGGAAATCGAAATCCGTTCTGTGGAGCGGCGGATGGTCCTCCCCGTCCCCCAGCAGGAACATGGCCCCCTCCGCCTGGCGGAGATACCATCCAAAATCCTCCGAGCCCCGCATGGGCTCGGCCATCTCCACCACCGGCAGGCCCAGGGCCTGGGCGGCCTTTTCCACCCGTTCCACCCCGGCGGGGTGATTAGCAGTCTCAGGGAACACATCCTGCTCCTCTATGGTCAGGGTCAGGCCGTCCTCCTCCGCCGCCTGGCGGGCCAGATCGGTCACCTGTTGGGACAGGGCGTCCAGCTCCTCCTGGTACTGGGCCCGCAGGGTGAGCAGAAGCGCCCCCCGGTAAGCTGAGATGCCAAAGGCCGGCTCTCCCACAGCTATCTGGACCACAGTGGCCATTACAAGGCCCCGGTGGTCCTCCTGCCGGGTCAGTCCCGGCAGGGCGCCTACGATCCGAGCCACCGCCTGGGCGGGGTTGCGGCCCAGCTCCGGGGTGCTGGCGTGGGTGGACACCCCTTCAAAGCGGTAGGTCACGCCTTTGGAGGCACAGTTCATGGTACCCTTCCGCAGGGCTACTGTATGCAGAGGATAGCCGGGCATATTGTGGAAGGCGTATACCTCCCCGATGTGCTCCTCCTTCAGCAGAGCAGCGCAGGCTTCGCCTCCCCCGCCCACCTCTTCGGCAGGCTGGAAGATCAGGTACACGTCCCGGTCCGCCCCGGTGCGCTCCAGGGTCAGCCCCAGCAGAGCCAGGGCAGCGCTGTGGCCGTCGTGCCCGCACTTGTGGGCCACGCCGGGGCACTGGGAGCGGTAGGGCAGCTCACAGGTCTCCTCCATGGGCAGGGCGTCAAAGTCCGCCCGGAAGGCGATCTTCCCCACTCCCATGCCTCGATACAGGGCGTAAAACCAGTTTCCCCGGTCATGCAGCTCCAACTTGGTATGTTCCTGTAAAAAATCCATCAGCCGTGCCTTGGTCCATGTCTCCTGTCCGGACAACTCCGGATGGGCGTGGAGTTCATGGCGCAGGGTAACCGCCAAATTCAAATCTGCCTGATTCACTGGTCCTTCGCCTTCTCTTTTTTATCCTCTTCCGGCTGGGGGAGCACTTCCACCCGAATCTCCAGCACCCGCCGGTGATCCACCTTGGTTACGGTGACATCCAGCCCGTCGGAGACAAAGTGGTCTCCCTCCTCGGGAATACGGCCGATCTGCTCCATCACCCAGCCGGAGATGGTGTTGGCGTCGCACTCGCCCTTGATGGAGAACAGGTCAAACAGATCAGTCAGGTCGGCAGAGCAGGAGATCAGATAGCTGCCGTCCTCCTGCTTCTTGAATTCCTCAATGACCTCGTCGTGTTCGTCCCAGATCTCGCCTACCAGCTCCTCCACGATGTCCTCCAGGGTCACAAGGCCTTCGGTGCCGCCGTATTCGTCCACAACGATGACCATATGGGCCTTCTCCCGCTGGAGAATACGCAGCAGCTCGGAGATCTTGGTATTGCCGGTGGTGTACAGCATGGGGCCGGTGATGGCCTTTACGTCGGTCTGGCCACGATAGCGGGCGGCGTGGAAGTCCTTCTCATGGATCACACCGATGATGTCGTCAATGTCCTCATGGTACACCGGCAGACGGGAGTAGCCGCTCTCAGCAAAGGCCTGAGCAATATCGTCCATGGAGTCGGTGTCCTCCACCGCCACAATATCCACACGGGGGGTGAGGATCTCATCCACTTCCATGTCATTGAACTCAATGGCAGAGCGGATGAGCTTACTCTCGTGCTGGTCCAGACCACCCTCGCTCTCAGCCTGGTCCACCATGGTCACCAGCTCCTCCTCGGTGATGCCGCTGTCGCCTTGTTTATGGAACACCTTGGACAGCAGCTTTTTCAGCAGGCTGAACAGGAAGTTCACCGGGGTGAGGATCACCATCAGGATGCGCATAATGGGAGCGGAGAACATGGCAAAGCTCTCCGGGTACTCCTTGGCCAGGCTCTTGGGGGAAACCTCGCCGAAAATGAGCACAACAATGGTGATAACCACAGTGGAAATCACGGCGCCATTCTGCAGCCGCAGGCCCTCGGTGAAGAACACGGTGGCCAGAGAGGAGGCGGACAGGTTGACAATGTTGTTGCCCACCAGGATGGTAGACAGCAGGTTGTTGTACTGGTCCACCAGCTTGAGAGCCAACGCGGCCCTGCGATTGCCGGCGTCCGCCTTGCTTTTCAGGCGAATGCGGTTCAACGAGGTGAAGGCAGTCTCGGTTGCAGAAAAATAAGCGGACAGGATCACCAGGACAATCAAAATTACAATCATGGTTAAACTGGAACTGTCAGGCATAGGAAAATCATCAACTCCATTGTTCAAAATGTGTGGAACGCGCAAAAGGACAACCCTATCCCCTGCTCAGGGGTAAGGCTGTCCTGTTCCACATAGTCTTTGTTACGGTTGTTACTGGGCGGAGGTTCGTCCACGAGGGCTCACCGTCTTCTTTATAGTTTATTGTTGCATAGTATACCATAGCATCCCGCAAATTGCAAGAATCTGCACAAAGAAAAAGCGCCCTGCCAAAAGCAGAGCGCTTTCTAAGATGCACTTACACCAACTGCACGATGGCCATTTCGGCGGCATCGCCGCGGCGGGGGCCGATCTTGACCACGCGGGTATAACCACCGTTACGGCTGGCATACTTGGGGCCCAGCTCGTCGAAGGTCTTCTTGGCCACGTCCTCCTTGGTCAGGTAGGACAGGGCCTTGCGGTAATTGGCCAGGTTGGGGTTCTTGGCCAGGGTGATCATCTTCTCGGCCATGGGAGCAACTTCCTTGGCACGGGCATAGGTGGTCTTGATCTGACCATTCTCCAGCAGGTAGGTGGTCATGGCGCGCAGCATGGCGATGCGCTGATCAGTAGGCTTGCCCAGCTTACGGTTGTGAGACATGAAATCCAACTCCTATCGGATGTTCGCCAAGGCGAACTCCACAATTTAAATTCGTCCGGGGGGATGAAATCCCCTGAAGAGAGCGCCTTGCGGCCTGCGGGTCCGGGAGGGGACGTTACGTGCCCCCGGGCCGCCCTCTTCCCTGGCCTCAGTTTTCCTCGTCGGCCAGGTGCAGGCCCATCATGGCCAGCTTGTTGATGACCTCTTCCAGGGACTTGCGGCCCAGGTTGCGCACCTTCATCATCTCGTCCTCGGTCTTGGAGATCAGATCCTCCACCGTATTGATGTTGGCGCGCTTGAGGCAGTTGAAGGAACGGACAGACAGGTCCAGTTCCTCGATGGTCAGCTCCAGCACCTTGTCCCGCTGGGCTTCGGCCTTCTCCACCACCGTGGACTTGGAGCCCATGGTCTCAGAGAGATCGGTGAAGAGGACGAAGTGGTCGCAGAGGATGCGGGCGCCCAGGCTGACGGCGTCCCGGGCGGTGATGGTCCCGTTGGTCCATACCTCCAGGGTCAGCTTGTCGAAGTCGGTCAGGTCGCGGACACGGGTGTTTTCCACCGTGTAATTGACCTTCCGCACCGGCGTGTAAATGGAGTCCACCGGGATCAGACCGATGATGGTCTGGGCCGGCTTGTTCCGGTCGGCGGGGACATAGCCCCGGCCATGAGACAGGGTCAGCTCCATGTTGAGGCTGGCGTCCGGTCCCAGGGTGGCAATGTGGAGGTCCGGATTGAGGATCTCCACCTCGCCGTCGGCCTTAATGTCGCCGGCGGTGACTTCGCACTCACCGCTGGCTTCAATATAGACCGTTTTCACGCCCTCGGAGTGGAGCTTGGCAATGATGCTCTTCACGTTGAGGACGATCTCGGTGACGTCCTCCTTCACTCCGGGAATGGTGGAAAACTCGTGCTGCACGCCGGCGATCTTAATGGAGGTAACCGCCGTGCCGGGCAGGGACGAGAGCAGGATGCGGCGCAGGGAGTTACCCAGCGTGGTACCATAGCCACGCTCCAGGGGCTCCACGACGTATTTGCCGTAGGAGCCGTCGCCGGGGTTCTCCACACATTCGATGCGGGGCTTCTCGATTTCTACCATGTGTTACCCTCCTTTTCGCGGCGGCGGACTCTGTCCGCCGCCTTATACAGCTCACCAATAATCGAGGGTACAAGCACGATTACTTGGAGTACAGCTCGACGATGAGGTGCTCCTCGATGGGCAGGTCCACGTCCTCGCGGGCGGGGAGCGCAACCACCTTGGCCACCAGGTTGTTCTGGTCAAAGTCCAGCCACTTGGGGGCGGGACGAGAGCCGTTGGCCTCCAGAGAAGCCTTGAACTTCTCCTTGCTCCGGCTGGTCTCCTTCAGGGCGATGACCTCGCCGGGCTTGACCAGGTAGGAGGGGATGTCCACGCGATGGCCGTTGATGGTGAAGTGGCCGTGACGGACCAGCTGACGAGCCTCAGGACGGCTCATGGCGAAGCCCAGACGATAGATCACGTTGTCCAGGCGGGTCTCCAGGATGCTCAGCAGGTTGTCGCCGGTCACGCCCTTGCGGGCAGCGGCCATCTCGTAATACTTGTGGAACTGGCTCTCCAGCACGCCGTAGTAACGGCGGGCCTTCTGCTTCTCACGCAGCTGCATACCGTACTCGGACAGCTTCTTGGTGCGGCCCTGGTTGTGCATACCAGGGGCAAAGGGACGGCGCTCCATGGCGCACTTGTCGGTGTAGCAGCGGTCGCCCTTCAGGAAGAGCTTCTGGCCCTCTCTGCGGCACTGGCGGCAGACTGCTCCGGTATATCTAGCCATAATTCGTACTCCTCCTTCTCTTACACGCGGCGGCGCTTGGGCGGACGGCAGCCGTTGTGGGGAATGGGGGTCACGTCCTTGATCAGGGTGACCTCCAGGCCCACGGCCTGCAGGGCGCGGATGGCAGCCTCACGGCCGGCGCCGGGGCCCTTCACGTACACCTCCACGGTCTTCAGGCCGTGCTCCATGGCAGCCTTAGCGGCGGTCTCGGCAGCGGTCTGAGCGGCGAAGGGGGTGGACTTACGGGAGCCACGGAAGCCCAGGCCGCCGGAAGAGGCCCAGGACAGGGCGTTGCCCCCCATATCGGTCACGGTGACCATGGTGTTGTTGAAGGAAGAGCGGATATGCACCTGGCCCTTTTCAACGTTCTTGCGCTCGCGGCGCTTACGGATAACTTTCTTACCCTTGGTAGCGGTAGCCATGTGTTTCTCCCTCCCTTACTTCTTCTTGTTAGCGACGGTGCGCTTGGGACCCTTGCGGGTACGAGCGTTGGTCTTGGAACGCTGACCGCGGACGGGCAGGCCCTTGCGGTGACGCAGGCCGCGGTAGCAGCCGATCTCGGTCAGACGCTTGATGTCCATCGCCACGTCACGACGGAGGTCGCCCTCCACAGTGTAGCTGTGGCTGATGATCTCGCGCAGCTTAGCCTCATCGGCCTCAGTCAGATCCTTCACGCGGGTGTCGGGGTTGATACCGGCCTCAGCCAGGATCTTGTTGGCGCTGGTGCGCCCGATACCAAAGATATAGGTAAGGCCGATCTCGACCCGCTTATCCTTGGGCAAATCAATGCCAGCAATACGTGCCATACTGTTTCAGCACCTCCTATTAACCTTGTCTCTGCTTATGCTTGGGGTTTTCGCAAATAACCATGACCTTGCCCTTGCGCTTGATGATCTTACACTTCTCGCACATGGGCTTCACGGACGGTCTAACTTTCATGTCATTAACCTCCTGTAGAGCCTGATGGCCCCGGTACGGCGGAGGCAAGGCCCCGCTGACCCGCACCGGTCATTGATAGGGTCGGCAGGCCTGCGCCCGCCGGAATGAGCCGGATTACTTGCTTCGCCAAGTGATCCGGCCCCGGGTTACGTCGTAGGGGGACATCTGGACGGTGACCTTATCGCCGGGCAGAATGCGGATGAAGTTCATCCGCAGCTTGCCGGAGATGTGGGCCAGAATGATGTGGCCGTTTCCGATGTCCACATGGAACGTGGTATTGGGAAGGGACTCGGTGACGACGCCCTCCACTTCGATCATATCGTCTTTTGCCAAAGCGTCATACCCTCCTTGACTCCTCAGCTCGGAAAGCGGCCAGCGCCCTCCGCACCTCTCGGTTTGTGATGGGTTCCCCTGTCCGGATCTTCTCCAGAACGGGGTGTTGGAAGTCCCCGGCGTCGGCCGTGTGTACGGTTTTCTTCCGCTTGGGGGACCCTGCCTTTCGCCGTCTGCCGTCGCAGAGCAGCAGATAGGGGCCGTCTTGATCCAATACGCAGAACAGCTGCCCCTTGTCATGCCCTGCCAGTGAGCGGACGATCCGCGGATGCTCCGCCGCCATACTCAGTCCTCCGCCACGGTAAGCACTTCGGGCTCGCCGTCGGTGATGAGGATGGTATTTTCATAGTGGGCGGTCATGCTGCCGTCGGCGGACACGGTGGTCCAGCCGTCCTTGAGCACCTTCACCCGCCAGTCACCGGCACACACCATGGGCTCCACGGCGATGGTCATGCCCGGCTGGAGCCGGGGACCGTGTCCGGCAGGCCCGTAGTTGGGTACCTCCGGAGCCTCGTGGAGCTTGGCGCCCACACCGTGACCCACAAAGTCCCGCACCACGGAGAAGCCGTTGGCCTCCACATACTGCTGAACGGCGTGGGAGATGTCGTACACCCGCTTGCCCGGCCGGGCCAGACGGATGCCCTCCCAGAAGCTCTGCTCGGTGACCTGAATGAGCCGCATGGCCTCGTCGCTCACCTCTCCGCAGGGGAAGGTGGCAGCACAGTCACCATGAAAGCCGTTGAGGTAAGCGCCCACGTCAATGGAGACGATGTCGCCTTCCTGCAGCTTCCGGGGGCCGGGGATGCCGTGGATAACCTGCTCATTGATGGAGATGCAGGCGGAGCCGGAAAAGCCGCCATATCCCAGGAAGGAGGGCTTGGCTCCGTGACTTTCGATAAATTTGCGTACCGCGGTGTCAATCTCATGGGTGGTGACACCGGGCCGCACCATGGAACCGGCCAGCGCCCGGGCCTGGGCGGTCAACCGCCCGGCCCGGCGCATCAGCTCGATTTCACGGGGAGATTTCAGTGAGATCATTTCCATCTCAAATCACTTCTCCAGCAGTTCCATGATCTTGTTGTTGGTCTCTTCGATCCCGCCCAGATCAGGCACGCTCATCAGCACGCCGTGAGCCTGGTAATAGTCCTTGAGGGGCTCGGTCTCGTTGTGATAGACCTCCAGCCGGTGCTTAACGGTCTCAGGCTGGTCGTCCTTGCGCTGCTCCAGCTCGCCGCCGCACTTGTCGCAGATCCCCTCCTGCTTGGGAGGAGCGGCCACAATGTGGTAGGTGGCGCCGCAGGTGTGGCAGGTCCGGCGGCCCGTCATACGGGCCTCGATGACGCTGTCGGCGATCTCCAGGGAGAGCACCGCGTCAAAGTGGATGCCGTGGGCATCCAGAGCCTCAGCCTGGGCGATGGTGCGGGGCACGCCGTCCAGGATAAAACCGTTGGCACAATCGGACTCGGCCAGCCGCTCCTGAATGATGCCGATGATGACCTCATCAGGGACCAGCTTGCCGGCGTCCATATAGCTCTTAGCCTCCAGCCCGATGGGGGTGCCGGCCTTGACGGCGGCCCGGAGGATGTTGCCGGTGGAGATGGTGGGGATACCCAGCTTCTTGCTGATGATCTCAGCCTGAGTACCCTTTCCGGCGCCGGGGGCGCCCAGAAGAATGATTTTCATTTTCCTCGCCCCTTACTCCAGGAAGCCCTTGTAGTGGCGCATCATCATCTGAGCCTCCATCGCCTTGGTAGTCTCCAGAGCAACGCCCACCACGATGATGACGGAAGTACCGCCGATGGCCAGGCTGCTGACGCCGATGATGGCGCCGGTGACGATGGGGGCGATGGCAATAATGGCCAGATAGAGAGCACCAAACATGGTGATCTTACCCAGAACCTTGTGGATAAAGTCGGCGGTGGGCTTGCCGGGACGGAAGCCGGGGATAAAGCCGCCGTTCTTCTTGAGATTGTTGGCCACTTCCACCGGGTTGAACTGCATGGTGGAATAGAAGTAGCTGAAGCCCACAATCAGCAGGAAGTAAACGATGATATAAACAATGCTGGTGGTGTTGAACACACTGAGGAACACGCCCCAGCCACCCTCGCTGTTGGCGCTCTTGCCGAAGAACATACCGATGGTAGACGGCAGGGAGGCAATGGCCTGGGCGAAGATGATGGGCATAACGCCGCTCATGTTCACCTTCAGGGGGATGTGGCTGGACTGGCCGCCGTACATCTTGCGGCCCACCACCCGCTTGGCGTACTGGACGGGGATGCGGCGCTCGGAGTTCTGGATGAACACGATGAGCACCACGATGGCCAGCATACCAATGACGATGAGGATGGCGCCCCACCAGGGAAGGTTAAAGACACCCTCGCCGGTGACGCCGTTGAGGTTGTTGCGGATACCGGTGTAGATGGACTCCACCATACCGGGCACCCGGGACAGGATGCCGGCGAACAGGATGATGGAGATGCCGTTGCCGATGCCGAACTCGGTGATCTGCTCACCCAGCCACATGACAAAGGCGGAGCCGGCGGTGAAGCACAGGATGATCACAACAGCCACCCACCAGCCGGGCAGGCCGGCGGTGTCGATCAGGTTGTAGCTGCTGATGAGGGTGTAGTAACCCAGGCCCTGCAGGATAGCGATAGCCACGGTCACGTAACGGGTGATGGCCGCGATCTTCTTCCGGCCCTCCTCGCCGCCGTCCCGCTGGAGACGCTCCAGAGCGGGGATAGCGACGGTGAGCAGCTGGATGATGATGGAGCTGTTGATATACGGCTGTACGCCCAGGGCGAAAACGGCGGCCATGGAGAAGGCGGTGCCGTTCATGGTGCCCAGCAGGGAGAAGATACCACCCATGCTGTTGAGCGTATTGCCCAGCAGGTCGCTGTTGATAAAGGGAACAGGAACCACCGAGCCCAGCCGGAAGATGAGCAGCGCGAAGATGGTAAAGAGGATCTTCTTGCGCAGCTCGGGGATCTTCCACGCGTTACGGATGGTCTCGATCACTTAGACCACCTCGTACTTTCCACCTGCCGCCACGATCTTCTCCTTGGCGGAGGCGGAGAAAGCGGAGGCACGGACGGTCAGCTTCTTGGTCAGGGTGCCGTTGCCCAGCACCTTGTAGCCATACTCACACTTGGAGAGGATACCCTTCTCCAGCAGGTCGCACACATTGACCACAGCGCCATCCTCGAACTTGTTCAGGACGGACACATTGATGGCCTCCAGGGGCTTGGCAAAGATGTTGTTGAAGCCCCGCTTGGGGATACGGCGGGTCAGAGGCATCTGGCCGCCCTCAAAACCCACGCGGACGCCGCCGCCGGAACGGGACCACTGGCCCTTCTGGCCGCGGCCGGCAGTCTTGCCGTTGCCGGAACCGTTGCCGCGGCCCTTGCGGTAAGCCTTGGGGTTGGAACCGGCAGCGGGGGAAAGATCATGCAGATTCATTTCGCGCACCTCCTTACTTTTCCTCGGTCACCTGCAGCAGATAGCCGATGTGGGCAATCTTGCCGCGGGTAGCCTCGTTGTCGGGCTGTACGGTGGTGTCGCCGATGTGGCGCAGCCCCAGAGCCTCGGCGGTGGCCTTATGCTTGGCGATGCGGCCGTTCAGGCTCTTGACCAGCTTGATGTTCAGATTAGCCATGTTCACGGCCCTCCTTAACCTACGATCTCGCTGACGCTCTTGCCGCGGATGCGGGCGACCTCCTCAGGGCCACGGAGAGCCTTCAGGCCCTCGAAGGTGGCGGAGACCACGTTCTGCGGGTTGTTGGAGCGCAGGCACTTGGCGCGGATGTCACGGATGCCGGCGGCCTCCATGACGGCGCGGACGGGGCCGCCGGCGATGATGCCGGTACCGGGGGCAGCGGGCTTCAGGAGCACGCGGCCGGCGCCGAACTCACCGATGACCTCGTGGGGAATGGTAGTGCCGGACAGAGTCACGTTGCACATATGCTTCTTGGCATCCTCGATGCCCTTGCGGATGGCCTCGGGCACCTCAGCGGCCTTGCCCAGGCCGAAGCCCACGCGGCCCTTCTCGTCGCCCACCACCATCAGGGCGGCGAACTTGAAGATACGACCGCCCTTGACGGTCTTGGACACGCGGTTCAGGGCAACCAGCTTCTCGGTGAACTCGCTGGGTTCTCTTTCAAAACGAGCCATTTAATCTTCCTCCTCCCTTAGAACTGCAGGCCGCCCTCACGGGCGCCTTCGGCCAGGGCCTGCACGCGGCCGTGGTAGACGTAACCGCCGCGGTCGAACACGACGTTCTCGATGCCGGCGGCCTTGGCGCGCTCGGCGACAGCCAGGCCAACCTTCTTGGCAGCCTCGCAGTCGGAGCCCTTGCCCTCAAAGCCCTTTTCCATGGAGGAAGCGGACACCAGAGTCTTGCCGTTCACATCGTCGATGATCTGGGCATAGATGTTGGTGTTGCTGCGGAACACGTTGAGACGGGGACGCTCGGGCGTGCCGGAAATCTTGCCGCGCACTCTCTTGTGGCGCTTAAGCCGCTGAGCGTTGGTATCGGGTCTGTTGATCATAGTGGCACACCTCCTTATTTCTTCTTGACGCCGGTCTTGCCTTCCTTGCGGCGGATGACCTCGTCGGTGTATTTGATGCCCTTGCCCTTATAAGGCTCGGGGGGACGCTTCTCGCGCACTTCGGCGGCGAACTGGCCGACCTTCTGCTTGTCGACGCCGCTGATGACGATCTTGTTGGCGCTGGGCACTTCGATGGAGATGCCGTCGATCTCCTCGACGACCACCTGATGAGAGAAGCCCAGGTTCATGACCAGCTTGTTGCCTTCCTTGGCCACACGGTAGCCGACGCCGTTGACGTCCAGCTCCTTCTTGTAGCCCTCGGTCACGCCCACCACCATGTTGTGCAGCAGGGTGCGGGTCAGGCCGTGGAGGCTGCGGTTCTCCTTCTCGTCATTGGGGCGGGTGACATGGATGACATCGCCCTCCTGGGCAATGTTCATGTTGGGGTGCAGCTGCTGGGTCAGGGTGCCCTTGGGACCCTTCACGGTAACCAGGTTACCGGCTTCGATCTTCACGTCCACACCGGCGGGGATGGAGATCGGCATTCTTCCGATACGAGACATTTTCTACTCTCCCTCCTTACCAGACAAACGCCAGGACCTCGCCGCCGACATGGGCTGCGCGGGCAGCCTTGTCAGTCATGACGCCCTTGGACGTGGACACGATGGCAATACCCAGGCCGTGGAGGACCCGGGGCAGCTCGTCAGCACCGGCATAGACACGCAGGCCGGGCTTGGAAACGCGGCGAAGACCAGTGATGACCTTCTCCTTGCCGGGGTTGTACTTCAGAGTAACGCGGATGACGCCCTGAGTGCCGTCGTCGATCAGCTGGAAGTTCTTGATATAGCCCTCATCCAGCAGGATCTGCGCGATGGACTTCTTCATGTTGGACGCGGGGACGTCCACGGTGTCATGCTTGGCGTTGTTCGCGTTGCGGATGCGGGTCAGCATATCCGCAATGGGGTCTGTGATGTGCATGAGTTTACCCTCCTTTTTGAATGACGGGCCGTGAGAAGACCCGTTAAGGCGGTAAGGTATCGGAGTTCGCGGGGCTCCGACCTTTTAACCGTCTGCCAAGGAATTATTATATCGTGAAAACCCTTGTGTGAAAAGGAAAAAGTGACTTTCCGCCAAACTTTTGTAGGAATGCCCTGCCCTACCCCGTGGAGAGGGCGTCACTTATTCATTTTTCACAGTCGGATTGACACAATCTCAGGGTTTTTCTCCTAAACGGAGAATTTTATTTTTTGGACTGCAAGGCAAATCCAAAAACCTCATCACGCAACGCAAGCGCCTGACGTGCTTTCGCACGCCGGGCGCGGGCGTTTGCGTCATTCAGGCTGTCCTGATTACCAGGAGGCCTTCTTCACACCGGGGATCTGGCCCTTGTAAGCCAGCTCGCGGAAGCAGATACGGCAGATGCCGTAGTCCCGCAGGTAGGCGTGGGGACGGCCGCAGATCTTGCAGCGATTGTAGCGGCGGGTGGAGAACTTGGGCTCCGCCTGCTGCTTCAGGATCATAGACTTCTTAGCCATTACGTTCTCCTCCTTTAGCGGGCAAAGGGAGCGCCGATCAGGGTCAGCAGCTCTTTGGCCTCTTCATCGGTCTTGGCGGTGGTGCAGATGACCACGTCCAGGCCGCGGATCTTGTCGATCTTATCGTACTCGATCTCGGGGAAGATCAGCTGCTCCTTGATGCCCAGGGCGTAGTTGCCGCGGCCATCGAAAGAGTTGCCGTTGATGCCCCGGAAGTCACGCACGCGGGGCAGGGCCACGTTGAACAGGCGGTCCAGGAACTCCCACATACGGTCGGCACGCAGGGTGACCTTGGCGCCGATGGGCATACCCTCACGCAGCTTAAAGTTAGCCACGGACTTCTTAGCCTTGGTGATGATGGCCTTCTGGCCGGTGATCTTGGTCAGATCGCCCACAACAGCCTCCAGAACCTTGGCATTGTCGCGGGCCTCGCCGCAGCCGCAGTTGACCACGATCTTGTCGATCTTGGGGATCTGCATGGTGGACTTGTAGCCGAACTTCTGCATCAGAGCAGGAGCGACCTCGGCCTGGTACTTCGCCTTCAGGTTGGGCACTTTCTTATCAGCCATTGTCTATACTCCTCCTCTCTCAGATCTCGGCGCCGCACTTCTTGCAGATGCGGACCTTCTTGCCGTCGGCCAGCAGCTTGTGAGCGGGCCGGGTGGGCTTGTTGCACTTGGGGCAGACGCGCTGCACCTTGCAGGCGTAGATGGGGGCTTCCTTCTTGATGATGCCGCCCTGCTCGCCCTGCTTGCGGGGCTTGGTGTGACGGGAGACCACGTTGATCTTCTCGACGACGACCTTGCCCTCCTTGGGCATGACCTCCAGGACCTTGCCCTGCTTGCCCTTGTCCTTACCGGACAGGACGATGACGGTATCGTCCTTGCGAATGCTCATCTTATTCATGTCTTCTCCTACCCCCTTACAGCACTTCGGGAGCCAGGGACAGGATCTTCATATAATCCTTGTCGCGCAGCTCGCGGGCCACGGGCCCAAAGATACGGGTACCGCGGGGATTCTTGTCGTCCTTGATGAGGACGGCGGCGTTCTCGTCAAAGCGGACGTAGCTGCCGTCGGCGCGGCGAACGCCCTTAGCGGAACGGACGATAACGGCCTTCACGACCTCGCCCTTCTTCACGGTGCCGCCGGGCTGAGCCTTGCGGACGGAAGCCACGATCACGTCGCCGATGTTGCCAAACTTGCGGCTGGAGCCGCCCAGCACGCGGATGGTCTTAATTTCCTTGGCGCCGGTGTTGTCGGCCACCTTCAGATAAGTTTCCTGCTGAATCATACCGGCACCTCCTTACTTCGCCTTCTCGATGATCTCGACGACGCGCCAGCGCTTGTCCTTGGACAGGGGCCGGGTCTCCATGACCCGCACGCGGTCGCCGATGCCACACTCGTTGTTCTCGTCGTGGGCCTTCAGCTTGTAAGTGCTCTTGACGATCTTCTTGTACAGGGGGTGGGCCACACGGTCGGCGATGGCCACCACCACGGTCTTGTCCATCTTATCGGAAACCACCAGGCCGACTCTGGTCTTGCGGGAAGAAGTTCTGTTTTCCATGATCTAGTTCCTCCTTCTTATCGGCCTGCGAGCTCGAGCTCACGGATGATGGTCTTGACGCGGGCGATATCCCGCTTGACCTCAGCGATCTTCACCGGGTTGTCCAGCTGATTGGTGGCGTGCTGAAGACGGAGCTGGAAGAGATCCTTCTTCAGGTCGCCCAGCTTGCTGGTCAGCTCCTCGGCGCTCATCTTACGGATTTCAGTAGCCTTCATCTTCATTCACCACCATTCTCGGTCTCGGCGGTCTCTTTCGCCACGATCTTGCACTTGACAGGCAGCTTGTGGGAAGCGAGACGCAGGGCCTCGCGGGCGATCTCCTCGGAGACGCCAGCGATCTCGAACATAACACGGCCGGGTTTCACCACGGCCACCCAGTACTCGGGGGAACCCTTACCGGAACCCATGCGGGTCTCAGCGGGCTTCTCAGTGATGGGCTTATCGGGGAAGATCTTGATCCAAACCTTACCGCCACGCTTGGTGTAACGGGTCATGGCGATACGGGCGGCCTCGATCTGGTTGCTGGTGATCCAGCTGGGCTCAGTGGCCTGCAGACCGAAATCACCATAGGTCACGGTGTTGCCCTTCAGGGCCTTGCCCTTCAGGCGGCCGCGGTGCACGCGGCGATACTTAACGCGCTTAGGCAGCAGCATTACTGAGCGCCTCCTTCCTTGGCAGCGGCAGGACGAGCGCCGCCCTGAGGACGGGCACCGCCCTGGGGACGGTTGTTATTGAAACCACCCTGGCGGTTGCCGCCGTTGCGGTTGAAGCCACCGTTGCGGTTGAAGCCGCCCTTACGGTCGCCGTCGCGGCGGTCGCGGCGGGGACGGTCGGAACGCTCCTTGAAGTTCTTGGTGTCCAGGGTGCGGGGGGTGGTGCGCAGGGTCTGAGTGAGCACCTCGCCCTTGTAGATCCACACCTTCACGCCGATGCGGCCGTAGGTGGTGGCAGCCTCAGCGAAACCGTAGTCGATGTCGGCGCGCAGAGTCTGCAGGGGGATGGTGCCGTCGTGATAGTGCTCGGTGCGGGCGATCTCAGCGCCGCCCAGACGGCCGGACACCTGAGTCTTGATGCCGCGGGCGCCGATGCGCATAGCGCGGCCCATGGCGTTCTTCATGGCGCGGCGGAAGCCGATGCGCTTCTCCAGCTGCTGAGCGATGTTCTCGGCCACCAGCTGAGCGTCCATGTCGGGGCTCTTGACCTCAACAATGTTGAGGGCCACGGGCTTGCCGATCATCTTCTCCACCTTCAGGCGCAGGGCCTCGATGGCCTCGCCGCCCTTACCGATGACCACACCGGGACGGGCGCAGTGCAGATAGATGCGCACCTTGGCGTTGTCGCGCTCGATCTCGATCTTGGGGATACCGGCGGAATACAGGGTCTTCTTCAGGTAGTCCCGGATCCTCTTGTCCTCCACCAGCAGGTCGCCCACCTTCTCGTTGCGGGCATACCAGCGGGAGTCCCAATCCTTAATGACACCCACGCGCAGGCCGTGGGGATTCACTTTCTGTCCCATATTCTTCCTCCTCCCTTAGCGCTCAGCCACGCAGATGGTGATGTGAGAAGTGCGCTTGTTGATCCGATAGGCGCGGCCCTGAGCCCGGGGACGCATCCGCTTGATGATGGGGCCGGGGCAGGCGAACACCTGGGAAACATACAGCTTCTCGGGGTCCATCTGATGGTTGTTCTCCGCGTTGGCAGCGGCGCTCTTGAGGAGCTTGAGCAGCAGCTCGGAGGCAGCCTTGGGGGTGGCCATCAGGATGGCGGTGGCCTGGGCTACGCTCTTGCCGCGGATCAGGTCACAGACGATCTGGACCTTACGGGGAGAGATACGGGTATATCTCAGATGTGCTTTAGCTTCCATATTCTCTCTCCTCCTTACTTACCAGACTTGGCGCCGGCGTGGCCGCGGAAGGTACGGGTGGGGGCGAACTCGCCCAGCTTGTGGCCAACCATATCCTCGGTCACATAGACGGGAACGTGCTTGCGGCCGTCGTGCACGGCAAAGGTGTGTCCGACGAAGGAGGGGAAGATGGTGGAGGCGCGGCTCCAGGTCTTCAGAACCTTCTTCTCGCCGGTCTGATTCATTTCGTCGACCCGCTTCAGCAGCTCGGGAGCGCAAAAGGGGCCCTTCTTGATACTTCTGCTCATCTTTTACTGCCTCCCTTACTTCGCGTTGCGGTGCTTGACGATGAACTTCTCGGTGCGGTTCTTCAGCTTGCGGGTCTTGTAACCCATAGCAGGCTTGCCCCAGGGGGTAACAGGGCCGGGACGACCGACAGGGCTCTTGCCCTCGCCGCCGCCGTGGGGGTGGTCATTGGGGTTCATGACGGAACCACGCACGGTGGGACGCCAACCCATGTGACGCTTACGGCCCGCCTTACCGATCTGGATGTTGGCCCAGTCGGTGTTGCCGACCTGGCCGATGGTGGCCTTGCAGTTCTCGCGGATATAACGCACCTCGCCGGAGGGCAGACGGACCTGAGCCATGCCGTTCTCCTTGGCCATCAGCTGAGCGGCCTCACCGGCAGCGCGGACCAGCTGGGCGCCCTTGCCGGGGTAGAGCTCGATGCAGTGGATCATTTCGCCCACGGGGATGTTGGCGATGGGCAGGCAGTTGCCGGGCAGGATGTCGGCGTCGGGACCGGTCATGATGATGTGGCCGGACTTCAGGCCCACAGGAGCCAGGATATAGCGCTTCTCGCCGTCCTCATACTGGATGAGGGCGATGTTGGCGGAACGGTTGGGATCGTACTGCAGATTGATGACAGTAGCGGTGCCTTCCTTGTCGCGCTTGAAGTCGATGATGCGGTACTTCTTCTTGTTACCGCCGCCGCGATGGCGGACGGTGATGCGGCCGTAGCTGTTGCGGCCGGCATTCTTCTTCAGGTTCTCCAGCAGGCTGCGCTCGGGCTTGGCCTTCTTGTCGATGCCCTCGAAGGCGCTCACGGTCATGTGGCGGCGGGAGGGCGTAGTGGGCTTATAAGTTTTGATAGCCATTGTTCCTTATCCTCCTTACACCATGCCCTCGAAGAACTCGATGGTCTTGGAGTCCTCGGTCAGGGTAACCATAGCCTTCTTCCAGTTGGCGCGGCGGCCAGCGGGGAAGCGGCCGGTGCGCTTGGCCTTACCCTGCATATTCAGGGTGTTGACCTTGGCGACCTTCACGCCGAAGATCTCCTCGACGGCCTTGGCGATCTCGATCTTGTTCGCGCTCTTGGCCACCTCGAAGGTGTACTTCTTGGCCTCGGTCTCGGCCATGGACTGCTCGGTGATGATGGGGCGCTTGATGATATCATAAGCGGTGGTAGCCATTACGCAAACACCTCCTCGATGACGGCCAGAGCGGCCTTATCTACGATAAACTTGCCAGCGTTCACGATGTCGTACACGCTGAGGATCTTGGCAGTGGTGGTCACCACGCCGGGGATGTTGCGGGCGGACTTGATGACGGTCTCGTTGACCTCGGGGGTCACGATGACGGCCTTCTTGGCGCCCACAGTGCTCAGAAAGCCCTGCATGGCCTTGGTCTTGATGGAGTCCATGGTCAGGCTGTCCACAACCACGATGTCGCCGGAGGCGGCCTTGGCGGACAGAGCGGACTTCAGAGCCAGACGCTTGACCTTCTTGTTCAGCACGTAGCTGTAGTCGCGGGGCTTGGGAGCAAAGACGATACCACCGTGAGTCCACTGGGGAGCGCGGGTGGAACCCTGACGGGCACGGCCGGTGCCCTTCTGGCGCCAGGGCTTGATGCCGCCGCCGGAAACCTCGGCGCGGGTCAGAGCGGACTGGGTGCCCTGACGGCAGTTGGCCAGGTGGTTCTTAACCACCTCGTGGACAACGGTCTGATTGGGCTCGATCCCGAACACAGCTTCGGAGAGCTCCACTTCGCCGACTTGGTTGCCGGCCATGTTCACAAGAATTGCCTTAGGCATTTGAGTTCTCTCCTTTCTTACTTGTTACGGGCGGAAGCCTTCTGGGGATTGACGCGGGCGGAAGCCTTCTGCGGGTTGACGCTGGCGTTGGCAGCGGCGCCCTTCTCCTTGACGTTGATCACGGAGTTGCGCAGGTACACGATGCCGCCCTTGGGGCCGGGGATGGCGCCGCGGACAGCGATGATGCCCAGCTCGGAGTCAACCTTGATGACGTCCAGGTTCAGAACAGTGACCTGCTCGTTACCCATCTGGCCGGCGCCGATCTTACCCTTGAAGATACGGGAGGGATCGGTGCTGGAGCCCATGGAGCCGGCGTGACGGTGCACAGGGCCGGTACCGTGGGATTCCTTCAGGCGGTGAGCGCCGTGACGCTTGATAACGCCCTGATAGCCGTGGCCCTTGCTGATGCCGGTCACGTCCACGCGGTCGCCCTCGGCGAACACGTCAACCTTGACCTCGTCGCCCACGTTGAGGGCGTCGCAGTTGTCCAGCTTGAACTCCTTCAGGGTGCTCTTGCGAGCGTCGCCAGCCTTCTTCAGGTGACCCAGCTCAGGCTTGGTGAGCTTCTTCTCAGCTACGTCGCCGTAGCCCAGCTGAACGGCGTTGTAGCCGTCCTTCTCCTCGGTCTTCTTCTGCACCACGGTGCAGGGGCCCGCCTCGATGACGGTGACCGGGATGACCTTGCCGGCTTCGTCGAAGATCTGCGTCATGCCGACCTTCTTGCCGATAATGGCCTTTTCCATGTGTTTTCCTCCTTAATAAGGTTATTGGTTGGGCGAGTTACCCATTGGACTGGTATTGCTCGGCCAACTTGACCCGTCCGCCTCAAAACGCGGCGGACTGCGGTACAAACAAAGGAATGGATCGCTGTCTCTTACAGCTTGATCTCGATCTCCACACCGGCGGGGAGCTCCAGGCTCATCAGGGCCTCGACGGTCTTGGGAGAGGGCTTGAGGATGTCGATCAGGCGCTTGTGAGTGCGGCGCTCGAACTGCTCGCGGGAGTCCTTGTACTTATGGACGGCGCGCAGGATGGTGACGACTTCCTTCTTGGTGGGCAGGGGGATGGGGCCGGACACGGAAGCGCCGGTGCGCTTGGCGGTCTCAACGATCTTCTCAGCGCTCTGGTCGATGAGCTGATGATCGTAGGCCTTCAGACGGATGCGGATCATTTCTTTCTGAGCTGCCATGGTGTTTGTTCCTCCTTAAACATACGAAGTGGTGCGCTTTTGCCGGGTCCACGGGGCCAAAGCGCGGTGTCTTTCCTCGCTTCGTACGGTGAGAGATTTCAGTACACGTTTCCGTGCGTATCACTCCGTGACATGAAGAAAACCGGCACAAGCAGGCCGGTTTTACCCATACATGGCGATATACGCCGTGTACAGATCCCTCAGCCGCCCGATTCTAGCTCGGACATACTCCGCGGAAGTTACCTCATTGCTGAGCAATCTCCCGCATCATCGCAGACTGCGCCCCAAACAGGCGCTTGATTATGATACTCTAAAACCCATTCCCTGTCAAGAGCTTTCCCGGTTTTTTTGAAAAATTTTTGTCTCTGCCGGAGCAGGCGGGAAAAGGGCCGCCTGTCCCAGCAGCAAAAGCACGGGAATCAGGGAATAGTGGTACCGCCCGGCCACCTCCACCAGCATCTGGGCGCAGGTCAGCCCCAGCACATACAGGGGCAGCAAAACCACAGCGGAGCGCTCCCGGTTTCGCCACAGCCGGACCAGGGCACCTCCCGCCAGTACCATGGCTGCATAATAGAATCCGTTGCAGGCCAGGGCAAACAGCTTGGTATGCCGCACCACGCTGCCCACATAGCCCACGCAGGCGTGGTCAGAGCCCAGAAAAGCCCTCAGTTTATCCCGCAGCAGAGGCAGCAAGGCCACCTTCCCGGAGGTGATGCGGTCTTTGGCAGCCTCCAGCGCTCCCTCCTGAGCCTGCTGGGCGGTGGCCCCCGGCGCATCGCTGAGGGAAAAGAGCAGCTGGCTGTCCTCCTGGTTCCATGCCCCGCCGGAATCTTGGTTGAATCCCACCAGAACACTGTAGCCCGGTGTGGTGGAGGGCTCCTCCCCAATGCGGCGGGTCAAATTGGCCTGCCACAGCAGGCCGGTGACGGCATAGACCGCCAGCAGGGCGGCCAGCAGCCCCAGCCAGTACCGCCGGGATTCTTCCAGCAGCCATTCTTCCGGCTTCAGCACCAGGCGCCAGCTCAGTAGAGCAATGATCACCACTGCCGCAATGGGACGCACCCCGTTGAACCACCGCAGCACCAGCCCCGCTGCCACCCCCCGCAGGATGGGCCGTCTCCCCTCCGCCGTCAGCAGCACCAAGGCTCCCAGCATCAGAGTGGTATAGAGGGGCTCGGACAGAACCAGACTATTATAAATGGTCTGGGAGGGGCAGGCAATCCACAGCAGATAGGCGGAGATCCCGGCCAGCAGTCCCCACCACCGCCGCCCCAACAGGAAAAGAAAACTGCCGGAGACAGCGGTGAGGACCACATTGAGCATCTGGGCCAGCAGTTCCCCCGGCCCCAGCAGGCGGATAAACCAACTGAGAAAGGAGGAGTAGCCGAAGGTATGGGGAAAGAGGGCCATATACCGCCCGCCCTCCAGTACCGGCTGCTGGGCCAGGGCATTGGCATAGCCCCAGAAGGTGGCATAATCTCCGGATGGGGTTACCCGTACCAGGAGCACCCAGGCCCCTTTGACCGCCAGGCAGAGCAGGGTAAGTACCAGCCAGATCCTGACCGCCCCCATTCTCTCCAACCAACGGCACAGCGGCGGCAACCCTTTCCAGCCCGCTGTCAGGACGGGAACTGCCAGCGCCAGGGCCTTCCAGGTCTCCCCATTCTGCCCCACCCCCAGCACCAGCCCGCCGACCAGCAGAGCCAGAGTCAACGCCAGCATGATCCGCGTCAAAAGGCCGGCCCCTGCCGTCAAACGCCGTTCCATCACCTTCGCCCCCTCCTGACCTTACATTTTTTAGTTTTGTCCTATGATAGGACAACTCAGGACGATTTTCAGTATAACGTTGGGGTTGTCCTATGTCAAGACAAAAGGAGGTGTATTCTCATGGCCAGGATCATTGACGGGACTGCCAAAAACCTGGTGGGCGAGCAGGTGCGGGCCCTGCGCATCAAGCGGGGCATGAGCCAGCAGGCCCTGTCCGATAAGCTGGAAACCATGGCGATCTATGTCTGCCGGGGCTCGGTCTCCCGGATTGAGGACCGGCAGCGTACGGTCACCGACATCGAGCTGTACGGCCTGTCCCAGGTGCTTGGGGTGCCCATCTCCCAACTCTTTGGTCCCGACGAGCAATAAAAAAGGAGTCCCCGACGTCCATTGGAACGTCGGGGGCTCCTTTCTACGTTATCTTATAGCACTTCGGCAATCCGCTTTTTCATCTCGGCGGCGTCAATTTCGGTCTGGGTAAAGTGCTCCAGGGCCAGCACCGCCTGGTTGACCAGCAGGCCCAGCCCGTTGATGGCCTTGTGGCCCCGCTTTTTGGCCTGACGGAGCAGTTCGGTTTCAGCGGGAATGTAGATCAGATCCACCACCGGCACGCCGGGCTTCAACTGATCCAGGAAGGAGAAGTCGGCAAACTGTCCGGCGGTGTCCGCCATTCCCAAGGAGGTGCAGTTCACCAGCAGGTCGCACTCCCCCGCCGCCCGGGCCAGTTCATCCTGGGAAAAGCCCGCCGGATGAAGATGCTCCAGGTCGTGGTCACAGATGGCCTGAGCCTTGTCGAGGGTACGGTTGCACACGATGACCCCCGCTCCAGCCTGGGCCAGCTTGAGACATACCGCCTTGGCGGCGCCTCCCGCCCCCAGCACCGTCACCTTTTTACCCGCCGGATCGATGCCCTCGTCGGCCAGAGCCCGGAGGAAGCCCTCGCCATCGGTGTTGTAGCCGTAGGTTTTGCCCTCCCGGATGCAGACGGTATTCACCGCTCCGATGAGTCTAGCATCCTCGTCCAGCTCATCCAGCAGGGGCACCAGCTCCTCCTTATGGGGCATGGTAGCGTTGAATCCTGCGTATCCGGCAAATTTGGCACACTCCAGCCATTCCTTGCACTGTCCCCGGGGCACCGGCTGACACAGATACACATAGTCCAGACCCAGAGCCTTGATCATGGTGTTCTGGATCAGAGGGGACTTGGAGTGGGCCACCGGGTCCCCAATGACGCACAGCTTGCGGGTGGTGTTTTTCAGTTCCACATTCATATCCATCTCTCCCCGTTCGCCCTCCGGCCGGTGGTCGGGGAGGGCGGCGTTGATTGCCAGGGCCACCAGCAATCCCACAATGGTCTCGATCATGCGGGCGGCGGCGTAGTAATACCGGGTCACGCCGGTGACACCGGTGATGAGAATGACACAGGGCAGGATGCAGGCCATGCCGCAGGCGGTGGGCCGCTTGATGAGCAGGCACAACCAAACCCCTGCCACACATACCACGCCAAGAATGATGGTCTTGAGCCAGAAATGCTCCAGGGCCGGTCCCAGCAGCAGGGTGGCGGTACCCAGGGCGCCGCCCACAATGACGCCGATCAGGCGGGAAATACCCTGGCGGAAGGTCTGACCCAGGGTGCTCTGGGTGCAGATGATGCAGGCAATACAGGCATACAGAGGCCCCATCTGCCCCAAAATACCTCCCAGCTCCTCCCGATAGGTGAGGCCAAAGGGAAGGAACAGCGCATAGGACACCATCACCGCCACGGCTGTCTTGATGACCCGCATTCCAATGCGGGGCAAGGGAACAGAAGGATATTTCATAATCTCTCCTTGCTCATTTATGGAAGCTCTCTTCGGTTACATCTCTCTGGCGAGAAAGTAACCCATTGCTGCCTCGTAGCCATACAGCCCCAGGCCGCAGATCTGACCCACACAGGCGGGGGCGGTGACGCTCTTGTGCCGGAACTCCTCCCGCTGGTGGACGTTGGAGATGTGGACCTCAATACAGGGCACATCCACCGCCTTCAGGGCGTCCAGAATGGCGTAGGAGTAGTGGGTAAAGGCCCCCGGGTTCATGACGATGGCGTCATACACTCCGTCGGCGGCGTGGATGGCGTCGATGATGGCCCCCTCGTGGTTGGACTGGAAGCAGCTGGCGGTGGAACCGTGGGCTGCGGCAAAGTCCTCCAGCCGCTTGCACAGACTGTCATAGGTATTCTCCCCATAAATGCCCGGCTCCCGCTTGCCCAGCAGGTTCAGGTTGGGCCCGTTGATGATGAGGAATTTCATTTCAGCACCTCCAAAATCCGTTGGACGGTCTCCGCCGGGGTGGCCTGGACATCCACCACATGGTCCGCCCACTCCAGGTAGATGGGCTCCCGCCCGGCGTACCGCTCCAGAAAGGCCTCTCTCCCCTGCTGGCCCAGGGGGCGGCTACCCATAGACACATTGTCGTAGATCTCTCCCGGGTCCCGCCGTAGGAAAATCACCGTACCACTCTCTTTCAGGGAAGCAATGGAATCCGCCCGGGTGGGCAGGCCGCCGCCGCAGGCAATGACCTGACTCTTCCGCTGGGCCAGTTCCTCCGCCGCGCCCAGTTCCCAATCCCGGAAGAAGGCCTCCCCCTCTCTGGCAAAGATATCAGGGATGGACCGGCCCAGAGCCTCCTCAATATATTGGTCGGTGTCCACAAAGGTGAAGCCCAGTTCCTTGGACAGCAACCTGCCCACCGTGGACTTGCCGCAGCCCATCATGCCGATGAGCACCACGTTGTCCCTCATGCCTGCTCCTCCCAGGCTTTGTAGTTGCCCAGAATGCGCACCTCGGTGGCCAGCTGGCTGAGCTCGTGGAGCACCCCGTCCATGCCGGGGGCGGTGAGGTCCCCGGTGAAGTCCAGGAAGAAGAGGTACTCAAATCCCCGCCCGGGGATGGGCCTGGACTCGATCTTCAGCAGGTTGAGGCCCTGGACGGCAAAGATGGTGAGGATCTCGTGGAGGGAACCGCTCTGGTGGGGCAGGCGGAACACGGCGCTGATCTTATTGCGCTCCGGCCGCAGCTCGGGCACCGGGGACACCACCGCAAACCGGGTATGGTTCACGGTATTGTGGTTGACCCGTTCAGCCAGGATGTTGAGGCCGTACAACTGGGCAGCCCGCTTGGAGCAGATGGCGGCAGCGGTGTGGTCTCCCTTCTCCGCCACCAGCTTGGCAGAACCGGCGGTGTCCAGGGTGGGCACCCGCTTCCAGTCCCGGTGGGCGTCCAGATACTTCTCGCTCTGCATCAGCCCCTGCTCATGGGAATAGACGGTGGTGATCTGGGACAGTTCCACGCCCGGCAGTGCTGCCAGGCAGTGCTCCACCGGCACCTGCCACTCTCCCACAATGTAATAGCGGTACTGGGCCATCAGGTCGTATACCTGCCGGATGGACCCGGTGGAGGAGTTCTCCACCGGCAGCATGGCGTAATCCACCTCACCACTCTCCAGCGCAGCGAACACATCGTTGAACCAGGGTTTGCCCACGCTGTTTACGTCCCCGCCGAAGAAGCCCACGGTGGCCTCCTCGCTGTAGCAGCCCGGCTCCCCCTGGTAGGCCACCCGGGGATTGGCCACCGGCTGACGCACTCTGGCCAGGTCGGCCAGATAGGCGGCGTAGCCCGGGTCCTCCGCCCCCTCCTTCACCAGATGGCGCTGCTGGCGGCGGGAGATGGCCATGATGCTCTCATAGAGCGCCGCCAGATCCGCCTTCCGGGCGGGATCGTCGGTCAGGGCCGTCTTGGCGGCAATGACCTGCTTCTCCCGGTTGGCGTCCAGCACCGGGATGCCCTCCCGCTGCTTGTATTCCCCCACCTTGCCGGTGACGGCCATCCGCTCCAGAAAGAGTTTGACCAGTTCCCCGTCGATGCGGTCGATCTCCTGCCGATATTGCTCCAGTTCCGTCATATCCATCGCTCCTTTTAGATGCCCAATACAGCGCAGGCCGCCAGGGCAGCCGCCGCCTCAATCACCGGCACCGCCCGGGGGACGATGCAGGGATCATGGCGGCCGTGGATCTCAATTTCCGTCTCCTCCCCGGTCCGCAGGTCCACGCTCTCCTGAGGCAGAGAGATGGAGGGAGTGGGCCGGATGGTGACCTCAAAGGTCACCGGCATCCCGTTGGTGATGCCGCCGTTGATTCCCCCGGCGTGGTTGGTCTTGGTGACCACCTTGCCGTCCTCCACGGCGAAGGGGTCGTTGGCCTCACTGCCCCGCATGAGGGAGAAGGCCACGCCGGCCCCGAACTCAATGCCCTTCACCGCGGGTACAGCGAAGAGGTACTGGGAGAAGATACCCTCCACATTGCAGCCGAAGTCGGGGGCGCCCAGTCCGGCGGGCAGGCCGGTGACGGCGCACTCGATGGCGCCGCCCACGCTGTCCTGCTCCTCCTTGGCCTCCAGAATGGCCTGGCGCATCTCCTCTCCCTTGCTGTCATTCAGTACCGGGAAGGATTTGGCCGCCACAGCTTTCAGTTCCTCCGGGTCCTCCAGGGCGGCGTCGCAGATGCCGTAGATGGAGCTGATGTGGGCACCCACCTGAACGCCCCGGCCCGCCAGCACCTGCTTGGCTACCGCGCCGGCGGCCACCAGCGGGGCGGTGAGGCGGCCGGAAAAGTGGCCGCCTCCCCGATAGTCCAGACAGCCTCTGCTCTTGATGAATCCGGCGTAATCCCCGTGGCTGGGCCGGGGGGTGTACCGGATGGATTCATAGTCCTTGGAGTGCTGGTCGGAGTTGCGGATCACCATAGCCAGAGGGGCCCCGGTGGTCTTGCCCTCAAACACCCCGGAGAGCACCTCCACCAGGTCGCTCTCCTTCCGGGCAGTTGCGGTGGGGTCCTGGCCCGGCTTGCGCCGGTCCAGTTCCTTCTGCACCTGCTCCAGATCCAGCTCCAGCCCGGCGGGTACCCCCTCCAGCACCACGCCGATGGCAGGGCCGTGGGACTCCCCGAAGATCATATGTCGCATATCAGTTCTCCTCCCAATCTGCGGTAATCCTCCCAGAACCGTGGATAGGACTTCTTGACGCACTCCGCACCAGTGATGGTCACCGGCGCTTCACACCGGATGGCGGCAATGGCCGCCATCATGGCAATGCGGTGGTCATTGTGGCCGGAGACGGTAACACCCCCCGCCAGCTTCTCCTTCCCATGGATCACCAGGTAGTCCTCATATTCCTCTACCTGGGCCCCCAGGGCGTTGAGCACTTCGGTCACGGTAGCCAGCCGGTCGCTCTCCTTGATCCGCAGCCGCCCGGCGTTGACAATGCGGGTGGTCTCCCCCGATCGCAGGGCGGCCATGGCGGCCAGAGGGGGCACCAGATCGGGGCACTGGCTTACATCCAGGTCCAGGCTGCCGGTCCCCTGCAGCTGGTCATAAAATCCGGCAATGGCCCGGTCCCCCTGAACGGAGGCCTGATCCAGCCCGCCGATCTCCACCGGGCAGCCCAGGAATTTGGCTCCGTACCAGAAGGCGGCGTTGGACCAGTCGGCCTCAATGGCCAAATTCTGATGCTGATAATACTGATTTCCCGGCACACGGAAGGTGCGCTTGCCGTCGTATTCCGCCTTTACTCCAAACCGTTCCAGGGCGTCCAGGGTCATGTCCACATAGCCCCGGCTCTCCAGACCGGTGGTGAGTACGATTTCGCTGTCCCCCTCCAGCAGGGGCAGGGCGTACAGCAGGCCGGTAATAAACTGGGAGGACACGTTGCCCGGCAGGGTGTAGACGCCGGGGGCCAGCTTGCCCCGCACCGTCAGCACCCCGTCCTTCTGCTCATAGAAGATGCCCTTCTCCCGGAAGAGGGCGAAGTAGGGGTCCTGAGGCCGCTCCATCAGCCGCCCGTGGCCGGTGAACTTGCCGCCCCCCTTGAGGGCCAGAGCCACCGGAATGAGAAAGCGGAGGGTGGAGCCGCTCTCCCCGCAGTCCATCACCTCGGGGGCGGGCTCCTCATGGCCGTCCACCAGGTCGGCCCCCCGGATGATAGTACCATCAGCAGAAGCGTCGGCGTCCAGGGTGCGCATACACCGCAGGGTGGCCTGGATATCCTCCGACAGGTCCACGTTGGATAGCTTGCAGAAGCCGTCGGACAGAGCGGCAGCAATGATGAGCCGATGGGCCTGGCTCTTGGACGGGGGCGGCGTCACCGTCCCTTTCAGGACCGCCGGCGTAATGGTCACATTCATTTCAGTTCCTCCAGCAGTGCGGCTTTGGGCATTTTATGGGGGATGGCCCGGCCCATCTCTTCCAGCAGGATCACGCTGATGTCCGCCCCCGCCCCCTTCTTGTCCAGACCAATGGCGGCGGCATACTCCTCCGCCGTACAAGAGATCTCCACCGGCAGATCCAGAGCGGTGAGAACGGCGGCAATCCTGTCCGCCGTCCCCGCCGGAGTAATCCCCAGCCGCTCCCCCAGTCCGGCGGCCTTCACCATACCGGCGGCCACCGCCTGGCCGTGGGTCCACTTCTCATAGTGGCCCGCTTTTTCATAGGCGTGGCCCAGGGTATGTCCAAAGTTGAGCAGCATCCGTTTTCCCGTGTCCCGCTCGTCCTCTTCCACAACAATCCGTTTTAAATTGCAGCAGGTATACAGAACGTGTTCGATTTCCGCCATAATTTCCTTCCGGCTGGGCCGGTGGGCCAGGAAATCAAAGAAGGTCCCGTCCAGGATACAGCCGTACTTGATGACCTCTGCCATACCGTCGGCAAAAGTGGCGTCGGGCAGGGTATCCAGGGTATCCGGGTCCATCAGCACCAGCTTGGGCTGCCAGAAGGCACCGGCCAGATTCTTGCCCGCCTCCAGGTCGATGGCCACCTTGCCTCCCACAGAGGAGTCCACCTGGGCAAGCAGGGTGGTGGGGATCTGGACAAAGTCCACCCCCCGCAGGATGGTGGCAGCGGCAAAGCCCGCCAGATCCCCCACCACGCCGCCGCCCAGGGCCACCACGGCGTCAGTGCGGGTGAGCCCGGCGGCCATCATGGCCTCCCACAGCCCGGCCAGCTGACCGGCACACTTGGAGGCCTCTCCGGCGGGCACAACATGGACCGTCACAGAAAACCCGGCGGCGGTGAGGCTTGCCTCCAGCCGGGGGGCATAGAGGGGGGCCACATTGGAGTCGGTGACCACAAAGAGCCTGCCCGCCCGGGGCAGGGCCTTCCGGCAGTATGCTCCCGCCTGGTCCAGCAGGCCCCGCTGGATCAGGATATCATATTCCCGCCCCGGCAGGGCAACGGTGAGGGTCTTCATGGGCACTTCGTCCTTTCCATAATACCGTAGGAGCAATCTTTCTGGCCGCCCCTGCGTCATTTCTTTTTATTTTACCAACTTTTTCTCCACCAGGTCAACCAGCATACCCACCTTGTGCATGAGGGCGTCGAACTTCTGGGGGGTAAGGGACTGCTGGCCGTCACACTTGGCGTGGGCGGGATCGTTGTGTACCTCGATGATGAGACCGTCGGCGCCCGCCGCCACGGCGGCCAGGGCCAGAGGCTCCACCATCCAGTACATACCGGCAGCGTGGGAGGGGTCCACAATGACGGGCAGGTGGCTCATCTGCTTGACGGCGGGGATGGCAGACACGTCCAGGGTGTTGCGGGTGTAGGTCTCAAAGGTACGCACGCCCCGCTCGCACAGGATCACGTTCTCATTGCCCTCGGCCATAATATACTCGGCGGACATGATCCATTCCTCGTAGGTGTTGGACAGGCCCCGCTTGAGCAGGATGGGCTTGCTCATCTTGCCCACTTCCTTGAGCAGCTCAAAGTTCTGCATATTGCGGGCGCCCACCTGGACCACGTCCACCTCCCGCTCAAAGAGGTCGGCCATCCGGGGGTCCATGATCTCGGTGACGATGGGCAGACCGGTCTTGGCCCGGGCCTCCACCAGCAGATCCAGGCCGGGAGCGCCCATGCCCTGGAAGGAGTAGGGGGAGGTGCGGGGCTTGAAGGCGCCGCCCCGGAGCATGGCCGCGCCGGAGCGCTTCACGTCCTCGGCTACGGCGCAGATCTGCTCCTCGCTCTCCACCGAGCAGGGCCCGGCGATGACGGAGAAGTTGCCGCCGCCGATCTTGGCATTACCCACGGTGACCACCGTGTCCTCGGGGTGGAACTTGCGGTTGGCCTTCTTGTAGGGCTCCTGCACCCGCATGACCCGCTCCACGTTGGGGTTGATGGAGATCTTGTCCATATCCACGGCGGTGGTATCGCCCACCAGGCCCAGGATGGTGCAGCCCACGCCGTTGGTAATGCCCACTTCCAGGCCCAGCTGCTTCAGTTTATCTGCCAGATGTTGAATATCCTCCTGCCGGGTACCGGGCTTCATGACGACTACCATATGACACGCTTCCTTTCCAGTGACAAAAATAGGCGCTCATTGATGAAATCAATGAGCGCCCTGTCTGTGTTACAAGGTAATATCAGGCCCCATAGGGCCCACCCATTTACTCCATCCTGCTATTTTCCCATGCCAAAAAAGCCGGTGCCCATAAATCGAACCCAGCCAAAGGAAAACAGGAAGGATGCAGTTGTGAGGGAACGTCTGGTCATGCCTGTACGCCTCACTTTTCTAGGTTGGAGTCATTATACCCTCTTTTTCCCGTGATTGCAACGGGAATTGTGTACAAATACCGCCGGAGTTTTCTCCACTCTCACTGTGTTTTCCCCCTGTCCGGTCACATGGGCGCGCTTTGCAGCTCGCCGTGGGGCATATGCCGCAGCAACTGCCGCAGGCAGAGGGCGAAGAGCACCGAGCTGATGGACCAGGTGAGGGGATAGGCCCAATAGACCACCCGGATGTCGGGGATGACCCGCACGGTAAGGGTGATGTAGGTGATACGCAGGGCGCACCACACCGTCAGCATAATGGCCATGGGTACGATGGGCCGCCCCATGCCCCGCAGGATGCCGGCGCAGCAGTGGGAGAAGGACAGCAGGCAGTAGAACAGGGACACCGTACGGGCGTAGGCCACACCAAAGGCCACCACCTCCGGTTCACTGTTGAAGGCGGCCACCAGCAGCGGGGAGGCCAGGAAGATGATCCCGCCGATGGCCTCTGCCAAAATGGGGCTGCACACCAGGCCGAACTTCATACCCGCCCGCACCCGGTCGAAGCGGTGGGCCCCCAGGTTCTGACTGACGAAGGTGGACAGGGCCAGCGCAAAACAGGTTACCGGCAGGAAGGCAAAGCCTTCGATACGGCTGTAGGCGCCGCAGCCCGCCATGGCGGCGGAGTCAAAGGCGTTGATGTTGGCCTGGACGATGACGTTGGCCAGGGAGACCACCGAGCTCTGTACTCCGGAGGGGATACCCAGGGTGATGATCTGCTTGAAGGTGGGTCCCTCGAAGCGCACCCGCCGCCAGTTCACCCGGTAGCCCGCCTTGGTGAGGGTCAGCTTGCGGAAGGCCAGGAAGGCGGACAGGCACTGGCTGAGGATGGTGGCCAGGGCGGCGCTGCCCACCCCCAGTTTCAGTACCGCCACAAAGAGCAGATCCAGCACCACATTGGTAAGGGAGGCGGCAATGAGGTACTTCATGGGGCTGCGGCTGTCACCCACCGACTGGAGGATACTGGCCCCCATGTTGTAGAGCATCACAGCGGAGGAGCCGAAGAAGTAAATGCGGAAGTAAAGAATGGAGTTGTCAATGACGTCGGCAGGGGTGCCGATCCACTGGAGGATCTGTGGGGTTAAAATGGCCCCCACTACTGTCAGGATCACACCTGCTGTCAGGCCCAGGGCCACGGTGGTGTGGACCGCCCGCTCCATATGGTCGTCGTCCTCCGCCCCGTAGTACCGTGCGATGAGCACGCCCGCACCCAGGGATACACCGTTGATAAAGCCCACCATGAGCAAAATCATGCTGCTGGAGGAGCTGACCGCCGCCAGAGCGGACCGGCCGATGAAGTTGCCCACAATAAGGGAATCCACTGCATTATATAATTGCTGAAACAGGTTACTGAAAAAGATGGGCAGGGCAAAGGCCAGCATCTTTTTGGGGACGCTGCCTTCGGTCAGGCGATTTTGTTCGTTTCGGTCCATCGGGTCCATCTCCGCTCTCTCTTGATCTGTCTTTTTATTATTAGCCTGTTAAAGCAAAAAGTCAAGCTGTGCCACCCAGTCACCCTTTTCCGGCGGCGGAATAGGATGGAGCAGTCACTGGGAACGGAGGGCTTACCATGAGACACGAACTGAACCTGTGGGTGGCGGGGGGCGATTTGCGGCAGGCCAAACTGGCGGAGCTGCTGGCCGCCGACGGCCACACAGTACATACCTGGGCCCTGGAGGGCCACGGCCCTCTGACGGGGGTACAGATGGAGACCGACCCGGCGGGGGTGGAACTGGCCGACTGCCTGATCCTGCCTCTGCCGGCGGAGGAGGAGGGCGGCCTGCTCCACGCCCCTCTGTCCGACCAGCCCCATAAGCTGGAGGAGCTGCTCTCCCCTCTGCGGCCCGGCCAACTGGTGTGCGCCGGGATGGTGGGCCCCAATCTCACCGCCCTGGCCGCCCAAAAAGGACTGGTCCTTCAGGACTACTTCGCCCGGGAGGAGCTGGCGGTGGCCAACGCGGTGCCCACCGCAGAGGGTGCCATCCAGATCGCACTGGAGGAACTGCCCATCACCCTCCACGGCGCCCGGGTGCTGGTCATCGGCTTTGGCCGGGTAGGCAAGGCCCTGTCCCAGCGTCTGGCCGGCCTGGGGGCCAAGGTGAGCGTGGCCGCCCGCAAGTGGGCCGATCTGGCCTGGGCAGAGAGCTGCGGCTACTGCGGGGAGCAGACCGAGCACCTGGCGGGCTGGCTGTGCGGCTACGACCTGGTGGTCAACACCGTCCCTGCCCCGGTGCTGGGCCTCACCGAACTTGCCGATCTGAAGCCGGACTGTCTGGTCATTGATCTGGCCTCCAAGCCGGGCGGCGTGGACTTTGATGCGGCCGCCCGTCTTGGGGTCAAAGTCATCTGGGCCCTCTCCCTGCCGGGCAAGGTAGCGCCGGTAACGGCAGGCCAGTGTATTCAGACCACCATCTACAACATATTGCGGGAATTGGGAGTGTGAGCATGGAACAAGCGAAGGTTGGATTCGCCTTTTGCGGGTCTTTTTGTACATTCAGTATGGCTATGACCGCCCTGGAGCAGGTGAAGGCCCGGTTTGGGGACGTGACCCCCATCGTGTCGGAGGCCGCCGCCGCCAACGACACCCGGTTCGGCCCGGCCCATGAGTTTATGCGGGAGATGGAGCGCATCTGTGACAAGCGGGTCATCGACTCTCTGGTGAAGGCGGAGCCCATCGGGCCCAAAAAGCTGCTGGATGTGCTGGTTATCTGCCCCTGCACCGGTAACACCCTGGCAAAGCTGGCAAACGGCGTCACCGATTCCACTGTTACCCTGGCGGCCAAGGCCCATCTGCGCAACGGCCGCCCCCTGGTGATCTGTCCTGCCACCAACGACGCCCTGGCCGCCTCGGCCAAGAACATCGGGGCGCTGCTGGACAAAAAACACGTCTATTTCGTCCCCTTCCGGCAGGACGATCCCCAGGGCAAGCCCACCTCGGTGGTGGCCGACTTCTCTCTGGTGCCCGACACCATTGCCGCCGCTCTGGAGGGACGCCAGCTCCAGCCCCTGCTGCTGGGCAGCCCCGCTTGAGATAGCGTCAGACATAAGAAAAAGGACTGCTGTACCACAGCAGTCCTTTTTTCTGTTTTATTCACTCCAGAGGGATGAGGCCCCGGTTGATCTTGAAGGTGAGAATGCGCTGCACGCTCTCATCCAGCCGCTCCTCTGAGATGGAGCCGTCCTCCACCGCCGCCTCCAGGGCCGCAATGGTACTGTCCAGATCGCCGGGACACAGCAGGATATCCACCCCGGCCTGAATGGCCATCACCGCCGCCTGACCGCCGGTATAATACTTGGTAAGGGCAGACATCTCCATGGCGTCTGTCATGACCACCCCGTTAAAGCCCATCTCCTCCCGGAGCAGACCGGTGACGATCTCATAGGACAGAGGGGCGGGCTGATCGTCCAGGTCGGGAACAATGAGATGGCCCATCATCACCGCGTCCGCCCCCGCCTCGATGCCCGCCTGGAAGGGGATCAGCTCCCCCTGCCGCAGCTGGTCCAGGGTGCGATACAGATAGGTGGCCCCGTCGTGGGAGTCGGTGGAGGTGCCGCCGTGGCCGGGGAAGTGCTTGAGCACCGCCCCCACGCCGCCGTCGTGGAAACCCTCCACCGCCGCCGCCACCAGCTCCGCCGCAGTGTTAAAGTCGGTGGAATAGGCCCGGTCGCCGATGACAGTGTTCTCCGGATTGGTCCACACGTCGGCCACCGGGGCCAGGTCGGTGTTGAAGCCGCAGCTGGCCAGATCGGAGCCGATGGTGTAGGCATTGTCGTAGGCGGTCTCGGGGCCCTGGTCCTCATAGTCCAGCATGGGGCCCACCCAGGTGGTACCCACGGTGCTCATGAGGCGGGTGACCCGTCCCCCCTCCTCGTCGCAGGTCAAGATGAGGGGGATCTTGGAATAGCTCTGGCTGTTGTCCAGCATCTGCTTGAGCTGGCTCTGGCTGAGCATATTGGGCTTGCGGTACAGAATACCGCAGATAGGGTAGCGCTCCAGCCCCGCTTTGGTGGCCGCACCCGCCTGGGTGGCAGTGCTTACGCCGGTAAGATCCTCGGGAGATACGATGATAAGCTGGCAGATCTTTTCATACCGGCTCATCTCAGCCGTCATCTCCGCCGCCAGAGCCGCCGTCCGCTCCTCCACCGTGGGGGTGGGGGTAGGCGTGGGTTCCGGCGTGGGCGTTGGAGTGGGTGCCGGTGTGGGGGACGGGGTGGGCTGAGCGGAAGTCACCGGGTCGGCACTCTCAGCCGCCGGAGCCGGGCCGCCGGAACCCAGCAGCCACCAGGCGATCCCGCCTGCTACTGCCACAACAACCAGGAGCACAATCACCAGAGCAATCCGCCCTCCTGAGGATTTGGCACATCGTTTTCCTTTCATGGCAGCCGATACTCCTATTCTTCAAATTCGCACACAAAGCCCATGCCGTCGGCCATGGTGGGCACAGCGGAGACCGGATCATTGCGCTGGTCGTTCCAGCACCAGCCGCCCACCGCCTTGATGTTCCACAGCATGATGTACCACTCCTCGGTGCCGTCCTGATCCTGACGGGAGGGCTCGTTGGCAGACCAGGCCTGGAAGTTGAATGCCTCACCGGTAACCCAGTGGCCAAACACGTTGCCGGCGTCGTCATAGGAGGTGTAGCCGCCCAGCCAGATATACTTCACGTCCTGGGCCTCCGCCATGGCAGTGATCTGGTCCATCTCCTCCTGGGAGGTGATGGTGGCCAGATGGCCGCCCATCTCCTGGCAGCGGCGGGAGGCCTCCTCCCAGGTCAGGCTCTCTTTGAACAGCTCGTAGCGGTGTCCGCCGCCCACGCCGCCGTCGTCCCGGATGCTGCGTACCGGGGTAACGGTCAGTTCGCTCTCTCCCCGGTAGCCCTGTCCGGACACTTTGACCTGCAGGTCACGGGTGGCGTAGCTGTCGGCGGCGCTGTCGCTCTCGTACTCCACGATATAGTAGTCCATCTGCTCGTCATAGATCTGCTGGAAGATGGCCTCCAGGTCGTAGAGATCGTCAATGTACCAGTAGCGGCCGCCGGTACTCTCGGCAATATGGCGCAGGGTGCTGGTCTCCACCGAGTTGCCTACGCCGATGATGTACACCGGGGTCTGCTGGGTGTTAGCGTAGCGGATGAGCTCCTCAGGGGTGTGGCGGCTGCGGTTGTCCATGCCGTCGGTAAAGGCGATGACGCAGCGGGCGCCGCCCTGAAGGGTGGCGTTGGTCACACCGTCGTACACCGCGTCATAGAAGGCGGTGAGGCCGTCGGTGGACATATTGTTGATGCCGTTGACCAACAGGCCCACGTCGTCGGTGTAGTAGCACATCTGCTGCACGATGGAGTCAAAGGCCAGCACCTCCGCCCGGTCGCCCAGGGCGAAGTCCAGCTCCTGCACAAACTCGGTCATAACGGTCTTGATCTTGCCCATGTCGTACTCGGTGATACTGTCGCTCTTGTCAGCCACCAGATCGATCTTCAGGCCGTCGTTGCCCTCCAGAGGAAGCACCGACTTGACCTCACGAGCCAGATACTCGCCGCCTTCCACCCGCTCCATGATGCGGAAGGCGTTGGAATCCAAGCCCTCCACCGTCTCGCCGCTGTAGTCGTCCACCACCTGGAAATAGGCCCGGACCACAGGATATTCGCTGACGTCAGTGGACACCAGACGCAGCCGGGCGGGCACGAAGTAGGGGGTATAGTAGTCTCCTTCCCGCTCCATGGAGATGCCGTCCACCGAGAAGGTGAGTACAGGCTGGCGGTGCTCCTCGCTGTACTCGGCGTCAAAGGTCAGGTAGGTGATCTCAACCTGGCCATCCTCCTGGGTCACCTCCTGCACCTCACAGTCCTGGCCATCCTCCCGGATGCCCACCTCGGACAGGTCCAGAGGGAAGGGCTGATCGCAGTCCAGCTTCAGGGTGACCACCGGGAAGTTGTCGGTGTCCACATCGTCCACTTCAGGGGAGAGAATGCACATGGCATACAGCTTCTGGTAGAGGGCATACTGCTCGTCCCCCTCCTGGAGAGGGCCCTCCTCCAGCAGCCGGGCCGCCGCTGTCCGGTTGTCCTGGGCCAGATAGGCCTCCGCCAGGGCCAGCCGGTCGGCGTTCTCCAGGCCCCGCAGATTCCGGGCCTGCTCATAGTAGTCCACCGCCTGGGCGTAGCTGCCCCGGTTCAGGGCGTCCCGTCCCTGCTCCACCGCCTGCTGATAGGCCTGATTGGTGCTGATATTCCGGTACAGCAAAAAGCCGCCTATGCCCACCGCCAGGGCCGCCACAAGGATGACGGGCAGCAACCACTTCTTTTTGCCGCCCTTGGGGGCGGAGGGCTGACCATTCCCAGGTCCGCCGGGTCCGGGCGCATAAACAGGCCCCGGCTGGGGCGGTTGGGTGGGGGGGACATTCCAGCCGGGCGCAGGCTCCGGCTCCTGAACCGGAGGCTGCTGGACAGGCTGTTCCTCCACAGGAGTGGGCTCCGGCTCATGAACCGGCTGCTCCGCTGCCGGAGGAGTCTGATCCTGAGGCGGCGAGGTCTGGTCCTGGCCCACAGACTTCAAGGCCTCTTCCAGCGGTGCACCGCAGTGCCCGCAGAATTTTTCTGTTCCGGTCAGCTGGGCGCCGCATCGATAACAAAACATACCCATCTTCCTCTCTCGTCCGCGCCCCCATTTCGGGGGAATTCGACGGATGTCATTTCCAGTTTACTCACCCCCGCCAACTCTGTCAAGGTATTCCTGGGCTAGAAACATCTTCCGAATATGGAGGCAATAAAAAAGGCGCGGGTAGTCCCGCGCCTTTTGCGTTCAATCTGTTATTTGCCGCAGTCCTTCCACATAGGTCTGCGGGTCTGGACAAGCCATAAAAGCGCTCATGAGACAGGCTCCCGCCGCCCCGGTTCGAGCTACGGCAGCCAGGTTGTCCGGAGCAATGCCGCCGATGGCATACACCGGAATGGACACCGCATTCACCACCCCCTCCAGCCAGGGAAGCCCCCGGCCGGGCAGACCCTTTTTGCAGTCGGTGGCAAAGACGTGGCCCGCCGTCACATAGTCCGCCCCCAGCTTCTGGGCCCGGACGGCCTCCTCAGGGGCATGGATGGACACACCCAGCAGCTTCACCTGCTCCCGCAGGGCAGGATCGGCCTCCAGCTGCCCCAGGGACAGGTGGAGCCGGGGCACGCCCAACCTTTGACACACCCGGGGAAAATGGTGGAGCACCACCTTGTCTCCCCCGGCGGCCAGCACCTGCCGGGCCAGGGCCTCATATTCCTCCTCGGACAGGTCCTTCTCCCGCATGATGACTTTGCTCACGCCGCCCCGGCACAGGGCGGACACCCGCTGGGGCAGGTCATCGCTGCACAGCCCCCGGTGGGTCACGCACACCAGTTCAAACATAGACATAGTCGTTCATCACCGGCTGGAGGCCCTGGTCCCGGATGGCCTGGGCCACCTGCTCCACGTCCCGGTTGTCGGCGATCTCAAACTGGTCGTCCCCCTCCTCCTCGCCGGAGTGGCCGCCGATGCCGGTGGATACCCCGGCGGAAATCTTGGTGGCGGCAATGTCGATGACCCGGTCCCGGAAGCCCGCTCGCTCCCGGGTGGAGATGGTCATGCCGGCAAAGGGCATGAACAGGCGGTAGGCACACATGACCTGGAGCAGCTGCCGCTCGTGAACGTCCTTGGGGTTGATCTTGTCGTTGTTGACGATGGGCCGCAGCCGGGGGCAGGAGAAGGAGATCTCGGCGTGGGGATACTTGCGCTGGAGGAGCCAGGCGTGCATCCCGGTGGCGAAGGCGTCCCTCCGGAAGTCGTTCAGTCCCAGCAGGGCGGCGAAGGCCACCCCCCGCATCCCGCCCATGAGGGCCCGCTCCTGGGCCTCCATGCGGTAGGGAAAGATCCGCTTGTGGCCCGCCAGATGGAGCTGCTCATACCGATCGGCATGGTAGGTCTCCTGAAACACCGTCACATAGTCCACCCCGCACTGGTGGAGGTAGGCGTACTCATCGGAGTTCATGGGGTAGACCTCGATGCCTACCATTTTAAAATACTTCCGGGCGATCTTGCAGGCCTCACCGATGTACTGCACGTCGCTCATCTTCCGGCTCTCACCGGTGAGGATCAAAATCTCCTCAAGGCCGGTTTTGGCAATTGCGGCCATTTCCGCCTCAATGCCCGCCATGTCCAGCTTGGCCCGGCGGATCTTGTTATGACAGTTAAAGCCACAGTAGATGCAGTAGTTCTCACAGTAGTTGGAGATGTAGATGGGAGTAAAGAGGTACACGTTGTCGCCGAAGTACCGCCGCTTTTCCATCCGGGCCTTTTGGGCCATCTCCTCCAGGAAGGGCCCGGCCGCCGGGGACAGCAGGGCGGCAAAGTGCTCCGGGGTACGCACATCGGCATCCAGGGCGGCCCGCACGTCCTTTGCAGTGTAAATGGTCTCGTCATAGCCGTCCCGGGCCGCCGTCACCTGGAGTCGGACGGTGGGGTCGATCTGTTCCATGCCGGGCAGATAGGTCATGTGGTCAATCTTGTCCTTGACCTCCACCACGGTAATGCCTTCCATAGGCTGATCCATGTCTCTTCCTCCTCTCAGTCCGCCAGAAATCCGGTAAGGGGGGAGGAAGCTGCCGCCCCGTGGTCCAGCACCCGGCCCAGCCCGGCCAGATAGGCGGCCCGGCCCGCCTCGATGGCAGACTTGAAGGCCCCCGCCATGGCGGCGATGTCCCCGGCGGTGGCAATGGCGGTGTTGGCCATCACGGCAGCGGCACCCATCTCCATGGCCTCGCAGGCCTGGGAGGGCCGGCCGATGCCGGCGTCCACAATGACGGGCAAATCGATCTCGTCGATGAGAATGCGGATGAATTCTTTGGTAGCCAGTCCCTTGTTGGAGCCAATGGGAGCGCCCAGAGGCATGACGCAGGCCGCCCCCGCGTCCACCAGATCCCGGGCCACGTTCAGGTCGGGGTACATATAGGGCATGACCACAAAGCCCTCCTTGGCCAGGATCTCGGTGGCCTTGATGGTCTCGTAGTTGTCGGGCAGCAGGTACTTGCTGTCCCGCATGATCTCGATCTTCACAAAGTCCCCGCAGCCGCAGGCCCGGGCCAGCCGGGCGATCCGCACCGCCTCGTCGGCGTTGCGGGCGCCGGAGGTGTTGGGCAGCAGGGTGACCCCCTCCGGGATATGATCCAGAATGCTGTCGGTGTCCGAGTTGGCCCGGCGAAGGGCCAGAGTGATGATCTGGGCCCCGGCGTGCTCCACTGCCGCCCGGATCAGGTCCAGAGAATATTTGCCCGAGCCCAGAATGAACCGGGAGGTAAAGGCGTGTCCGCCCAAAATCAGTTGATCTGCCATAGTTGTTCGTTCCTTTCTTTGATGTTTTACGGTTCCATTTGTCCCAGCAGCAGCCGCATGACCATAGTGGCCTGGTGTGCCGCGCATACCGCCACCCGGGGGGCCATCAGTCCCTGCCCCTGGTCGATATCGCTCTCCCCGTCGCCGCAGAGCCAGAGGCGGCCCATGGCCTTGCGGGTAACAATGGTATTGGCCGAGCCGCTTCCCGCCATGCCGGAGCCGGCTACCAGCAGGGTGTCCGGCAGGCCGGTAAGTACCGCCTGGACCAGCATGGCCTTCTGGTCGGCCTGGTCGAAGGCCTCGCACACCACCTGGCAGCCCTGAAACAGGGTGCAGGCGTTGTCCGCCGTCACTTTACAGGTGTGGATCTCATAGTCCAGCCAGGGGTTGATCCCCCTGAGCTGCTCCGCCAGGGCCTCGGTCTTGTACCACCCCAGATGGGGAATGAAATAGTGCTGCCGGTGGAGGTTGGTCACGTCCACCCGGTCGAAGTCGGCCAGCACCAGCCGCCCCACCCCCAGCCGGGCCAAATGGACGGCAATGTGGGAGCCCAGGCCCCCAAGGCCCGCGATGCCCACCGAGGCGGCAGCAAATTTTTTCTGATTCTCCGCCCCGTGGCGGGCGATGAGGGCCTGTTCCAGCGTTTCCCGGTCCATGGGTCAGCCTCCCCCCACGAACCGCACTACCTCCAGCTTGTCCCCATCGGACAGGGCGGTTGTGGAAAAGTCCTCCCGGCGGAGAATGGCGCCGTTGTGCTCCACCGCCACCTGGGCGGCCTTCCAGCCCTGCTTGTCCAGCAGGTCCTGCACGGTATGCAGACCTGTCCGGTCCATGGGCTGACCGTTGACTTGCAGCATAATTTGCCTCCTTCCAAACGCAAAAAAGGCGTCACGAAAGAACTACACCCGCGGTGGTGTACCCCTTCGTGACGCCTTCTTTCAGCTTCACTCTGTGCTATACCATAGCACTGGTCTTTTCACTTGTCAAGGCACAGTTTTCCACCGTGCCCTCAGGGCCGGGGATAGTCGCTGGGGCAGACGGGCCAGTTGGGGTAGGCGGTCCAGATATGGCCGTCCATATGCCCGTCGGACACCAGGAAATAGTCGTAGGAGATATAGGTCACCTGATCGTCCCAGGTGGGGTCCACATTGTACCAGTTCCCGTCGATGTTTACCCGCACCCAGGCGTGATACTCCGTCACGCCGTTGGCGGTGGCCTGACCGAAGATATGCTCGCAGTCGATGCCGCTGAGGAAACACAGCAGGTCCATGGCCTGGGTATACCCCTGGCACACGGCGGCGTGGTTCACCAGTGCGCCGTAGGCAGTGTGACTCTCCGGCCCGGTCTTTCGATAGGTGACGGTGTCGCACAGGTAGTCGTGGAAGGCCTTCACCCGTTCATACTGGCTCATGGTGCTGTCCACCAGACTGTCGTGGACCCGCACCGCCTCCTCATAGAGGGCCATGTCCTGGGCCGACAGGCGATCCGTCTTTCCCTCCACATAGGCCATCACCCGGGCGGAGTCCCGGTAGCGGATCTCCACAGTGAAGTAGCCCTGATCGGGATAATACCGGGTGGCCATGGAATCCACGTCCGGGAAGCGGTCGATGGTATCCTCGGTAAGCAGGGCCTGGCTGTACGCCCCCTCCTGCCCCACTGGGGTGTAGATGGTGAGGGCGGTATTGCGGGCATCCACCTGGACCGCCATCCGGCGGATCATATCCTCCACGCTGCTGACTGCAAAGGTGCTCTCCACCGTTACGGTAGGCCCGGGCTGCAGCTTGGGAGCAGGCAGTTCCCGCCGCTCCAGCGCACCCTGGAGATCCAGCTTTTCATAGAGGGTAACCTCCTCCCCCGCCAGCGTTACCTCCAGCATCCGGTCGGACAGCAGGACCATGTCACTGCGCTGGAAGGTCTGGTCCCGGACATAGTCCTCCCCTTCCCGCAGGCCCAGGTCATCGGTGACAGCATAGGGATCACGCCAGTCCACATTCTCATAGTGCATGGCCCGCAGCAGCAAGGTCAGGTATTCC
The DNA here is from genome assembly GCF_002159225.1 of Flavonifractor sp. An91. NCBI lineage: Bacteria > Bacillati > Bacillota > Clostridia > Eubacteriales > Oscillospiraceae > Flavonifractor > Flavonifractor sp. An91. The sequence continues at coordinate 83,027 of NZ_NFHA01000012.1, forward strand.
TCCTGAGTGATGGTACTGTGGAAACCGAAGGTCGTATCGCTCACCCCGGTGGTGATGCCGTTTGCATAGGCGTAGGCCACATAGGGCTCCCCCCAGCCGTCCACATCGGTGAAGGGGTGGGTGCTTCCGCCAGTGAGGGCGGCCTCCTTCCCGCCGGTGAGCCGCACCACCATGGTGATGGCCTCCCCCCGGGTCATAGTGCCCCCCAGATTAAAGTTGGGCGTCCCGTCGCTGCCGGTACCCGCACCGTCCAGCAGGCCCAGGCAGTACAGGTGCTCCGCCGCCTGTTGGGCCTGTTGGGTGGAATCCGCCCCCGCCGCCGGTACCAGCCCGGCCAGAAGGGCCAGGGACAGAGCTCCCGCCAGAAGCTGCTTTTTCATGGATTTCCTCCTTTCTCCCCGGATCAAAGAAGGGCAGCGGCACGGCAGACCGCCGCTCCGCTGCCCCTGTTGGTCAGAGTTGCTTTTTGGCTGTTACAGGCTGGCCTCCAGCTTGGCCCGGATGGCCTTCAAGAAGTCCAGGGAGTTGACGCCCTGAGCGGGGGTCTCACCCTCCCACAGGCCCACCAGGTCCCGGGTCATGACGCCGCCCTCGATGGTGTCGATGGTGGCCTTCTCCAGCTTGTCGGCAAAGTCCGCCAGAGCCTGGATGCCGTCCAGCTCGCCCCGCTTGCGGAGGGCGCCGCTCCAGGCGAAGAGGGTGGCCACCGGGTTGGTGGAGGTCTCCTCCCCCTTCAGGTACTTGTAATAGTGGCGGGTGACGGTACCGTGGGCGGCCTCGTACTCGTACTTGCCGTCGGGGCTCACCAGCACGGAGGTCATCATGGCCAGGGAACCGAAGGCGGTGGACACCATGTCGCTCATCACGTCGCCGTCGTAGTTCTTGCAGGCCCAGATAAAGCCGCCCTGGGACCGAACCACACGGGCCACGGCGTCGTCAATGAGGGTGTAGAAATACTCGATGCCCAGCTCGTCAAACTTGGCCTTGTACTCGGCGTCAAAGATCTCCTGGAAGATGTCCTTGAAGGTGTGGTCATACTTCTTGGAGATGGTGTCCTTGGTGGCAAACCACAGGTCCTGCTTGGTGTCGATGGCGTACTGGAAGCAGGAGCGGGCAAAGGAGGAGATAGAGCTGTCCTTGTTGTACTGGCCCTGGAGCACGCCGCCGCACTCGAAGTCGTAGATGGTCTGGCGGAACTGCTCCTTGCCGTCCTCGCCGGTAAACACCAGCTCGGCCTTGCCGGGGCCGGGCACACGGTACTCGGTGGACTTATACACGTCGCCGTAGGCGTGACGGGCGATGGTGATGGGCTTCTTCCAGGTCTTGACCACCGGGGAGATGCCCTTGACCATGATGGGGGCACGGAACACGGTGCCGTCCAGAATGGCACGGATGGTGCCGTTGGGGGACTTCCACATCTGGGAGAGCTTGTACTCCTCCACGCGCTGGGCGTTGGGGGTGATGGTGGCGCACTTCACCGCCACGCCGTACTTCTTGGTGGCCTCGGCGGAGTCCACGGTCACCTGGTCGCCGGTCTGCTCCCGATAGGGCAGGCCCAGGTCGTAATACTCGGTCTTGAGGTCGATAAAGGGCAGGAGCAGCTCGTCCTTGATCTGCTGCCACAGCACCCGGGTCATTTCGTCGCCGTCCATTTCCACCAGGGGGGTGGTCATCTGAATCTTTTCCATGGTCTCCTCCTTATGCTTTTGATCCAATTTCGCAGAAAATTATACCTCCAATCCGGCGAAAAGGCAAGCGGCACATCCCCCTCAATCCTGTGGGTTTTGCCCATTGCGGCCCTGTTGCCGCCGGTAGTATACTTTTTTGGTATGTAACCCAACCAGAGAGAGGGAACCCCCGTGTTTAACAAGCAAGCCCTGAAAAAACTCATCATTCCCCTGATTATCGAGCAGTTCCTGGCCGTCATGGTGGGCATGGCCGACATCATGATGGTGTCCTCTGCCGGAGAGGCCGCCGTGTCCAGCGTGGCCCTGGTGGACCTGATCAACGTGCTCATCATTAACGTCTTTTCCGCCCTGGCCACCGGCGGCGCGGTGGTGTGCGCCCAGTCCATCGGGGCGGAAAACCTGGACCGGGCCAACCGGGCCGCCAATCAGCTGATGTACATCGTCACCGCCGCCGCCCTCATCATCATGGCCCTGTCCCTGACCCTATGCCGCCCCCTGCTGGGGCTGCTCTTCGGCCAGGTGGAGCCCGCCGTCATGGAGGGTGCGGTGACCTATTTCATCATCTCCGCCCTGTCCTACCCCTTCATCGCCCTGTACAACGGCTGCGCCGCCCTGCTGCGGTCCATGGGCAACTCCAGGGCCTCCATGTACGTCTCCGCCTGGATGAACGGACAGAACGTGGTGGGCAATGCCATCTTTGTATTTGTCTTTCACCGGGGTGTGGACGGCGTGGCTCTGTCCTCCCTGTTCTCCCGTATCGTGGCGGCGGCTATTATGCTGGTGCTCCTCCACAGCCGCCACAACCCGGTACGGGTATCCGGTCTGCTCAGGTTCCGGTTTGAGCCGAACATGATGGGCCGCATCCTCCGCATCGGCGTGCCCAACGGGCTGGAGAACTGCTTCTTCCAGCTGGGCCGGGTGCTGCTGGTGAGCCTGATCTCCACCTTCGGCACCGCCCAGACCGCCGCCAACGCGGTGGCCAACAACATTGACAACTTCGGTGTCATCCCCGGCACCGCCATGGGCCTGGCCCTTATCACGGTGGTGGGCCAGTGCGTGGGGGCCGAGGCCTGGGACCAGGTCCGCGCCTACACCGTCAAGCTGGTGAAGATGACCTACCTCTTTACCTGGGTCCTCAACGGCATTCTGCTGCTGGGCCTGCCCCTGATCCTCATGCTGTACAGCCTGACCCCCGAGACCCAGTGGTATGCCACGGTACTGATTTTCATCCACAACGGCTGCGCCATGCTGTTCTGGCCCATGGCCTTCACCATGCCCAACGCCCTGCGGGCCACCGGCGACGTGAAGGTACCCATGGTCATCTCCATCTGTTCCATGATCATCGTACGGCTGGGATGCAGCTACATCCTGGGGGGCCACTTTGGCCTGGGGGTCATCGGCGTGTGGATCGCCATGGTGGGAGACTGGATCGTGCGGATCTTCTTCTTTGTGCTCCGGGCCCGGCAAAAGCTGTGGCTGGAGCATCGGTAGGGGTTGTATGCGGGATACTTTTCCTGTATAATGTGTTACATTGTAATTCCAGACAAAAGGAGTGCTGCGCCATGCTGCAAACTGTGATCCCTCAGGGGTACGCCCCCTGTCTCAATTTATATGACACCCAGAAGGCCATCGGCCTGCTGAAGCGGCTCTTTGAGGACACCCTGGGGGGCGCCCTCCACCTGCGCCGGGTATCCGCTCCCCTGTTCGTGGAGGCCTCCACCGGCCTCAACGACGACCTGAACGGTGTGGAACGGGCAGTCTCCTTCGACATTCCCGACGCCGGCCGGGACGCCCAGGTGGTCCACTCCCTGGCCAAGTGGAAGCGCATGGCCCTGTACCGCTACCAGTTCTCGGTAGGCGAGGGCCTGTACACCGACATGAACGCCATCCGCCGGGACGAGGAGCTGGACAACCTCCACTCGGTGTACGTGGACCAGTGGGACTGGGAGAAGGTCATCGCCCCCCGGGACCGCAATGTGGACTATCTGAAGGCCACCGTCTCCACCATCGTGAAGGCCATGGCGGAGACCCAGTCCACCCTGCGCTCCGTCTTCCCCCAGCTCACCGCCCTGCCCCCCCTGGACACCGACGTGTCCTTTGTCACCACCCAGGAGCTGGAGGACCGCTGGCCCGACCTCACCCCCAAGGAGCGGGAGGACGCCTGGGTCAAGGAGCATCCCACCACCTTCCTCATGGGCATCGGCGGCGCCCTCAAGTCGGGTAAGCCCCACGACGGTCGTGCCCCCGACTACGACGACTGGAACCTGAACGGCGATATTTTGGTGTGGAACCCGGTGCTGGAGCGGGCCTTTGAGGTGTCCTCCATGGGCATCCGGGTGGACCCCGCCGCCATGGACCGCCAGCTCACCATCGCCGGCTGCGACAGCCGCCGGGAGCTGCCCTTCCACAAGATGCTGCTGGAGGGCAAGCTGCCCCTGACCATCGGCGGCGGTATCGGCCAGTCCCGGCTGTGTATGCTGCTGCTGGGCAAGGCCCACATCGGCGAAGTCCAGGCCAGCGTCTGGGATGAGCAGACCATCCAGGCCTGCCAGGACGCCGGCGTCATCCTGCTGTAAGACGGAGGGACGGCCATGGAACTTCTGGTAGTGGACGGCCAGGGCGGCCGGATCGGCCAGCAGCTGGTGCGGGGCATTATGGCCCGTCACCCCAAATTGCAGGTCTTCGCCGTAGGCACCAACAGCCTGGCCACGGCGGCCATGCTGAAGGGCGGCGCTTCTCAGGGCGCCACTGGGGAGAACGCCCTGCTGGTAGCTTGCCGCCGGGCGGACGTGATCCTGGGCCCTCTGGGCATTGTCATTGCCGACGCCCTGCTGGGAGAGATCTCCCCGGCTATGGCGGTGGCGGTGGGCCAGTCGCCCGCCAAAAAGATCCTGGTTCCCATGAATCAGTGCGACAACATCGTGGCTGGCGTAGAAGATATGCCGGTAAGCAAGCTGCTGGACAGTGCCCTGGAGGAGCTGGACCTGCTGCTGAAGGGCTGAATCTTGCATAGAATAGATCGCGGAGCCACGCTCCGCGATCCTTTTTTGTGAGGTGCTCACCGTGAAGCAGATCCTGCACTGCATCATGCAGGTCCAAAATCTGGTCACCCTGATTTTGACCATCGCCTTTCTCCACCTGGCCATCACCGGCAAGGTGGCTGCCGATCAGTTTCTCACCATCTTCTCGGTGGTGATCGCCTTCTATTTTGGCAGTCAGGCACAGAAAAATCAGTCTGCATAAGAGAAGCGGGGGGGGGGGGGGGGGGGGGGGGGGGGGGGGGGGGGG